>JAPUKG010000148.1 GCA_027295775.1 Pseudomonadota bacterium | reverse complement strand
CGGGACGGTCAGGGCGTGTGCCGCGCTCGGGGCGACGCTCCGGAGGGCGTTGGGCCCGGGTGACCGGCCCGGTGCCGGCTCGCTGCTGTCCGGCCGCTCCACTCGGGTCACACCCACTCTTGCCGCCCGTCGTATACCCGGCGGTGTTGCCGCCCGTCGTATAACCGGTCGCGATCCAGGCCCGATCCCGGGGGGCGAGCGCTCCCATCCCGCCCTCCGACTTCCACGCCCTTCTTCGGGCCTCGAGCCCCCGCACAGGCGGGCTTCGGCCAGGATCGACTCCTTCGTGTGTCGCATACGTGAAGTTGGCGGGAGGCATCCCGGCCCCCCGACTCACGCTAGCAATCGTCGACCGGTTCTTCCGGGCACCGTCAACCAACGGGTTCGGCTTCGGCCGCCCGCAGAGCCCCGTAGGCGCCCGAGGCGGCACGTCAAGCTACAGACCATCGCTGTCCGTTGCGCGCGCGCGGAGAAGCGTTGGAAGACGGTCCTTCATGTTCACTCCTCGAAGCGGGAGACGGTTCGCGGTCCTCTCAAAGAGAGGCGGTCCGCAGCCGCAGTGCGTTCCCGATCACGGAAACGGAGCTCAGGCTCATAGCGGCCGCGGCCAACATGGGACTCAACAGAATCCCGAAGAGCGGGTAGAGGATGCCGGCCGCCACCGGAACGCCCAGGCTGTTGTAGACGAAGGCGAAGAAGAGATTCTGGCGAATGTTCCGCATGGTGGCGCGGCTCAAGTGGCGCGCCCTCAGGATGCCGCGCAGATCGCCCTTCACGAGGGTCAGGCCTGCGCTCTCCATGGCCACATCAGTTCCGGTTCCCATGGCGATGCCGACGTCGGCCTGGGCGAGGGCCGGCGCGTCGTTCACGCCGTCGCCCGCCATCGCGACGGTGGCACCTTCCCCCTGGAGCCGCCGGACCGCTTCGACCTTTTGGTCAGGCAGGACGTCGGCGATTACCTCGTCTAGCCCGAGCTTGGCCGCCACGACGGCTGCCGTCGTGCGGCTGTCGCCCGTCAGCATCACGATGCGAATTCCGTCGGCGTGGAGCTGGCGGATGGCTTCCGGGCTGCTGGCCTTGATGGGGTCGGCGACGCCGATCAGGCCTGCGGCCCGACCGTCGACCGCGACGAACATGACCGTCTGGCCATCTGCGCGCAGGGCCTCGGCGCGTTCCCGTAGTTCTTCGGCGCCGACGCCCAGCGCCTCGAGGAGGGCCGGGTTTCCCAGCGCTACCTGTCTCCCGTCCACGCGACCCTCGACGCCCTTGCCCGTGCGCGAGCGGAAGTCCTCGCTGTCCGAGAGGGCCAGACCGCGCTCCTCCGCCCCCGCCACGATGGCGCCCGCCAGCGGATGCTCGCTACCCCGCTCGAGGCTCGCGGCGAGCTGGAGGAGTGTGTCTTCCGGAACCAGGCCGTCGGCCACGACTGTGGCCAGGCGAGGCTTCCCCTCGGTGAGCGTCCCGGTCTTGTCGACGACGAGGGTGTCCACGGCGCGCAGCCGCTCGATCGCCTCCGCGTTCTTGAAGAGAACTCCTGCCGTGGCGCCCCTGCCGGCGGCGACCATGATGGACATGGGAGTGGCGAGTCCCAGGGCACACGGGCACGCGATGATGAGCACGGCCACGGCATTCACCAGCGCGTGAGCGACCCGGTGCTCCGCTCCGACGGCCCACCAGATGCCGAACGTGAGCACGGCTGCGGCGAGCACCGCCGGAACGAAGTAGCTCGCCACCTCGTCGGCCAGCCGCTGGATCGGCGCGCGGCTTCGTTGCGCCTCGGCGACCATGCGCACAATCTGCGCCAAGAGCGTCTCGTTGCCGACTCGCTCCGCGAGGATCACCAGACTTCCGGTCCCGTTCACGGTGGCGCCGACCACGCGGGTACCGGGCGTCTTCTCGACCGGAATCGGCTCACCGCTCACCATGGATTCGTCCACGGCGCTGGTGCCCTCGAGGACCCGTCCGTCCACGGGAACCTTTTCACCCGGCCGGACGCGCAGTCGATCGCCCACCGCGATCTCCTGGAGCGGGACGTCCTCCTCGCTGCCGTCGTCCCGGATGCGCCGCGCGGACTTGGGCGCCAGCCCGAGGAGCGCGCGGATCGCAGCGCCGGTCTGGCTTCGCGCGCGAAGCTCCAGGACCTGGCCCAGGAGTACCAGTGTCACGATCACGGCGGCCGCCTCGAAGTAGACGGCAACGCTGCCGTCGTGCCTTCGGAACTCGGCGGGGAAGATCTCCGGAACGATCGTGGCGACCAGGCTGAAGCCGTAGGCAGCTCCCGTTCCCAGGGCGATCAGCGTGAACATGTTGAGGCGGCGATGGACAATCGAGCTCCAGCCCCGCTCGAAGAAGGGCCAACCGCCCCACAGCACGACGGGTGACGCGAACGCGAGCTGGACCCAGGCCAGCACGGCGGGTGCGATCCAGCCCTCGAGGGGCCGCCCCGGCAGCATCTCCGACATGGCGAGGACGAAGATCGGCGCGGTCAGCGCCAGGCTCGCCCAGAAGCGCCGCGTCATCATGCGCAGCTCCGGGTTCTCCTCCTCCACCGGAGCGACCGTCCGCAGCTCGAGCGCCATGCCACAGATGGGACAGCTGCCGGGCTCGTCCCGCACGATCTCGGGATGCATGGGGCAGATCCACTCGGAGCGTTCCGCAGCGTCCAGCGGTGCGACGGGTTCCAGAGCCATGCCGCAGTCCGGGCAGCTGCCGTGCTCCGAGGCCTGCACCTCCGGGTGCATGGGGCAGGTGTACCGCGGGACCGTGGAGCCAGCCGCAGCCGTCTCGGAGCTAGCGGGATCGGATCTGTCCATCGCGGGCGAACACCTCCATCAGCTCCGCTCGTCGCCAACCGGATACACGACGATGCCCCGGGCGTCTAGGCTAGGCAGAGCTGAATCCGCAGACACGCGGCCCTGAACGCGGGCTGATCGGGGTCGCCCTTGGACTCTACGTGCATGGAGCGAGCTGGACGCTCACCTGGTCTTGGCGTGTACTTGGCGGGGGTACCGCAGCCCGTTCGGTCTGGCTTCGACAAGGAGGGCTTCGCGATGCTGGCGCCTCTACGTGGTCTTGTGCTCGCCGCAGGACTTCTTTCGTTCGCCGACGCCTCGGCCGACCAGTTGGTCGGAGTGGGGACGTACTGTGTTTCAGTCGACTCCCACGTGACGAGGGATTCGCCCCCGAGGACGGGCGAGAGACCACCTCGGATCGCGTTCTACGTGAGCAATCGCGCGGACCTCGAGGACGAGCAGAAGCGGTACGCCGTGGCCCCTCTCAACGAGAGGGTCTTTCGAGCGCTGTCCCGGCTGTCGACGGACACGAGGATCTGTCTGATCGCAAGCCACCTGGCCTCTCGGCATGGCAGAGACATCCTGTTCGCGTGGAATCTCGCAGAGTGCGAGGACTTTGCGTGCACGAACGTTCCTAGCTACGAAGACGGGCGTGATCCCGAATGACACAAACGTCGTGGAACGAGTTCGAGGCTCAGTCGGGGGCTGGGCGGGGCTCTTTGCGGCGGCCTTTCTGTCGTTTGGTATCGCCAGCAGCCTCTGGCAGTGGCTGGGGTGGCCTGCATCTGCTGGGCATCCGGCGCGTCGTTCTCGATCGCTAGCTCTGGCCAACTCCCGTCGCTCGGGCCGTTGCGATCCGGGGTTGGGGATCTCAGTGTCCGCCGTGGCCGCCCGAGCGCCCCCCGCCGTGGCCGCCCGCCCGGGTGCCCACCGTACGGGCAGCGCCGGGGCGCTCCGGGCCGCAAGGGGATGTCCGACGGGCACGGCGAGGGCGATGGAGCGCACGCCTAGAGGATGACGGCGGCGCGGTACGCGTTCGGCGGCGGGCGGTCCCGACTCT
>JAPUKG010000147.1 GCA_027295775.1 Pseudomonadota bacterium | reverse complement strand
ACCGCCGAGGCCCTCTACTCGAACGGCGAGTACGACCTTCATCGCTTCTGGGACGTCTATCTGATGGGCGTCTACGAGATCCGGAAGTCGTTCTACGTGGTGGCCCGGTACGAGCACTACGACCCGCTCGGAGTCGTCGCGTCGTTCGATATCGGGGATTTCGGGCTCGGCTGGACCCCCTGGCCCTTCCTGAACGTCAAGGCCGGTTATCGCGTGTCGAATCGTGAAGCCGAGCAGGTCACGCGGGGCTTCACCGCGTCGATCTCGTTCCTGTTCTGACGTCATGAGTTGGCGAATCACCTCATTCCTGATCCTGCTCCTGGCGCTGATCCTGACTCGGAGCTCGGCCCACGCCGGAGATCGCGTTGCCATCGTCGTGAACGCGGACCGAACCGACACCATCACTCTCGAAACCGTCGCGGAGATCTACTTGAAGAAGCGACGCTTCTGGAGCAACGGAAAGCCGATCATCCCGGTAAATCGCGACGCGACCAGCGAGACCAGAAGCCTGTTCACACGTCTGGCTTTCGGCGATACCGCACGCAACCTCGCGCGCTACTGGAACGGCCAGTACATCCTGGGGGTCCTTCCACCGGCCACCCTCGCGTCCGACGAGGCGGTCAAGCGCTTCGTGGCCGCCGAGCCCGGTGCCATCGGCTACATCGACGCGAGCACCGTCGACGACTCCGTGCGAGCCGCCCTCTATCTCGGCGTTCGCTGAGGGCCGCGGTTCGCCTCTCCGTCCCGAATCTCCCGGCATTTTCTCTTCCGTGGGATGAAAGCAAGCTCCATGCCGCCGGAGTCCTCCGTGGGCGAACGAGCTGGCGCCCACCCTGCCGAAATCGGCAGGCCCCTGCCAACATCGGCAGGGCGTCGGCCATCGCGCAGGCACAGGATGTACGCACCCTGGCACGCCGCTTGCTCCTGAAGTCGCCCCGCAGTGCCCGCCCGACTGGTCGGCGCACGGAGCCTTCACCCCCGTGAGGCCTCCGCTGCCCGGCCGGCCGGGCGGGCCGCCGATGGCTCGCGGGTGCTACGGGTGGCGATCGGCCCAGGGTCGCGCCTGCTCGAGCTCGTAGGCGAGTGCGAGCAGGGTCGCCTCGCCGCCAATGCGCGCCGCGAACTGACTGCCGATCGGCAGGCCCTCACGGCTCCAGCCGAGGGGGACGGACATGGCGGGGTTGCCCGCCGCGTTGAAGACCGGCGTGTACGACGCGTAGTCGAGCATCGGCTCGAAAACCTGCTCGAAGGGCAGTGTGCCGCCCTGGGTGCCGAGCGGAATCGGGGGCGTGCGCAGCACCGGGCTCAGCAGGACATCGTGGTCGTCGAAGAAGGCGTCGATCCGGCGCTCGTACGCCCCGAAGAACCCGATCGCGCGCGCCATGGCGCCGGCGGGCTGGCGGCGGAAGCGGTGTGCCATCCCGATGGTGACCGGCTCCAGCACCTGACTGGGATCCACACCCCGCGCCTCCAGCCCCCGCAGCAGCTCGTCCGGCACCGCCGTCCACAAGCTGAGGAAGTGAGCGACGAACGCCTCGCCGTCATAGTCCGGCGTCGCCTCGGCGACCCGATGGCCCAGCGCCTCGCACAGGCGGGCGGTGTCCTCGACGGCCGCGCGCACCTGCGGGTCCGCCGCGTTGCCGTAGGCGTTGCGCGTGTGGAAGCCGACGCGGAGCCGGCGCGGCGACGCTCCCTCTACAAACCCCGTCGGGGCGAGGGGCGCGCCTGCGCCGCGCTGCTCGGTCACGCTCAGGTAGGCGGCGCTGTCCCGCACGCTCCGGCTGACGCAGTGGCGCACCGCGATGTCGATGCTGCGGTTCTCGAACTCACTGGGATTGCGACCGCGGCTCGGCTTCAAGCCGAAGACGCCGCAGCAGGACGCCGGAATGCGGATGGAGCCGCCGCCATCGCTGGCCTGGGCCATGGGCAGGATGCCGGCCGCCACCGCGGCTGCCGCGCCACCCGAGGAGCCCCCGGTCGAGTGGTCCAGACTCCACGGGTTGCGACAGGCACCCAGAAGCGCGGACTCGGTGGTCGCCACCAGCCCGAACTCCGGCGTGTTCGTCTTGCCCAGGATCACCAGACCGGCGTCGAGGCTGGCCTGGGTATTGGGCGAGTTCTGCGCGGAGACGAAGTCCGCGAAGAGCCGCGACCCCATGGTCTTGCGCGTGCCGGCCAGGTCGTTCAGATCCTTCAGCAGGTAGGGCACACCGCGGAAGGGACCGTCGGGCAGCGGACCGTCGGCCGCGGCGAGGGCGCGCCCGAAGAAGCGGGTGACCACCGAGTTGATCGGCGGATCCAGCGCCTCGATGCGCTGGATGGTCGCCTCCACCAGCTCGCGCGAGGTGACGTCGCCGCGGCGGATACCGGCGGCCTGGCCGAGAGCGTCGGCTTCCGGGAGATCGACGGAGGGCCGTTCCGCACCGAGCCGGGGCGCGCCCCCGCACGCCATCGCGACGAGGCCGGCGCAGGACCACAGGAACTCTCGTCTGCGCAGGGACATCGGAGCCTCCTCGATCTGCCGGTAGTCTATGCTGGTCGGGTCGCCCGAGCCCGTACCCAGGGAGATCGCCATGTCCGAGCCCGCCGCCACTGCCGCCGCCTCCGCCCGCGACCTCGCCACCGCGTGCGTCATCTGCAACCACAACTGCGGCATCCGCGTCGACGTCGAAGACGGGCGCATCACCGCGGTGCGGCCCGACGAGTCGAGCCCCATCACGCGCGGCTACATGTGCAACAAGGGCTTCTCGATTCCCCAGTACGTGGAGCACGCCGACCGCCTGACGGAGCCCCTGCGCCGGAAGTCCGACGGCAGCTTCGAGGCCGTCTCCTGGGAAGACGCCCTGGACGAGATCGCCGAGCGCCTGGGAGAGATCCACGCGCGCCACGGCGGCAACGCGATCGGCGCCGTGGGACTGGGCGGCCAGGCCAACCACCTGGGGCCCCAGTACCTGATCCCGATGCTCGAGGCCATGGGCTCCCGGCGCTGGTTCTGCGCCTACGCCCAGGAGAAGACCCAGCACCACCTGGTCGAGCAGTGGATGTTCGATGCGCCGCCCACCCAGATGTTCATGTCCGACGCCCACCACTCGGACTTCCTGTTCTGCATCGGCTCGAACCCCAAGGTCAGCAACCTGATGCGGAACTACCGGGAGGCGATGGCACGCTTCGGCAAGGACGGGGGGTGCCGGCTGGTGGTGGCCGACCCGCGCGTGAGCGACACCGCAAAGGTGGCGGACCGCCACCTGCAGCTGCGACCCGGCACCGATGTCTATCTACTGCTCGGAATGGCGGCGGAGATCGTGCAACGCGATCTCGTCGACAGGGCGTTTATCGAGAGTGGTACCCACGGATACGATCGCATCCGCGAGAGCCTGGGGGGCGTGGACGTCGACGAGATGGCGCGGCGCTGCGGCGTCGACGCGGCCGCCCTGCGCCAGACCGCTCAGGAGTTCGCCGCCGCCGAGCGCGCCAGCGTCGAGGCGGGGCTGGGCTCCGAGCAGGTCCGCTTCTCGACCCTGGTCTCCTATCTGATCCGCCTGATCCTGGTGCTCACCAACAACGCCGGGCGCAAGGGCGGCAACGTGTGGTTCGGCAGCTTCAGCCCGCCCGAGCGGAGCCCGGACCGCCACCAGGAGCCGCCGCGGGCGTTCGCGTCGGGCATCCAGGGCGTCCGGGCGCTGACTCCGTTCCACATGTTCTCGCCGAACCTGGTTCCCGAGGAGATCATGGTGGATCATCCGGAGCGCCTGCGCGCCATCGTGGTGGAGAACGCGAACCCGTTCGTCAACTACGCGGACTCGGCCCGTTGGCGCGAGGCCCGCCCCCGGCTCGAGCTGATGGTGGTGCTCGAGACCGCCATGACCGAGACCGCGCGCCACGCGGATTTCGTGCTGCCGGTTCCCGTCTCCTACGCCAAGTGGGAGTTCGCGGACTTCCCGAGGCGCTGG
>JAPUKG010000146.1 GCA_027295775.1 Pseudomonadota bacterium | reverse complement strand
GGTGGCCACCGGCGACTCGGGAGGCGCTCTTTTTGCCCCCGACGGCTCCGGCGGCTGGGAGCTGGCCGGGACCCTGTACGCCCGCTCGTTGTTCGCCGGCCAGGCGATCAACGACGCGCTCTACGGGAACGAGACCCTGGCCGCGGACATCGCCACTTACCGGGACGACATCATCCCCCTCATCCGGCCCGAGTGCAGCGACGAGGTGGACAACGACCTCGACACGGACACGGACCTGGACGACGACGGCTGCGAGAACCTCGAGGATCTCACCGAGGACTACGACTGTCAGGACGGCATCGACAACGACGACGACGGCCTGATCGACCTGGCGGACTTCGGCTGCGACTCGGCCACTGACGGATCGGAGAAGACCCCCTCCCATGTCTGCGACAACGGCATCGACGACGATCTGGACGGTGGAACGGACTGTCCGTGGGACGTCGGCTGCGGCACCCAGACCTGGCCCACCGAGAGCCCCCAGTGCTCCGACGGCATCGACAACGACGGCGACCTCGAGATCGACTGGGACGGCGGCGCCTACTTCAACGGCGGCGTGCCGATTGCGGCTGTGGACGTCGAGTGCACCGACCAGCCGTTCCGCAACAACGAGAAGCCGGACTCGACCGGCGGTGGCAACAAAGCGGGCTGCGGCACGGGCGGCCCGCTGCTGCTGGCCCTGCTGCCCGGACTCTTCGCGCTGCGGCGCCGGACGCGCGCCTAGTCTCGGCGCCACCCGCCCCCGTACGCCGCTACCCACCAGTGCCACCAAAGAGCTGCACCTGCATGGGCGACCCTGCATCCCTTCGCTGCTCGGGGTACCCCGAACCCCGCTCAAGGCGCGGAGAGAACGGCATGCCACTTGCAGCCTTCTCCGTCGAGGAGGAGCCCCATGGCCCGCCAGTCCTACGCCTTGACCACACCGCCGGCCCCCCGGGTCGGCGCCTGCTACGAGCACGCCCTCCAGAGCTTCGCCGCCCACCTGGCGCCGCTGCTCGGCATCGGCCTCGTCGTGGCCGGCGTCGTCGCGCTGGCCAGCCACCTCACCCACACCCACAGCGGACTCGCCCTCGTGGGCCTCGGTCTCGGCGCCTTCGTGGCGACGCCGCTCAAGTGGGGCTTCTACACACTGTGCCTCGACGCGGCGCGGGGCGGGCGCGTCGACGCGGCCAACCTGATCCGCGTACAGGACAACTACCGCGAGATCGTGATCGCCGGCGTGATCTGCACGCTGCTCGTCGTCGGCGGACTGCTCCTGCTCGTGTTGCCGGGGATCTTCGTCTACACACGGCTCCAGTTCGTCCCGTACCTGGTCGTCGAGGAGAAGCTCGACGCCGTCGACGCCATCCGCGAGAGCTTCCGACTGACGCGCGGGCTCGAGGGAACCATCCTGGGCATCGTCGTGGCCGGCTTGCTGGCGTCCGGGCTGGGCCTCGCCACGCTGGGTCTGGGACTCGTCCCCGCTCTCATCTGGTGGGACCTGGCGATGGCCTCGCTGTACCACGCGGAGATCCTGCCCTCGTCGGAGCCGACGGAGCTCGGCGTGTTCGCCGAGCCCTTCCCCACGTAGCGAGCGCAGGCGGGCCCCGCCGGACTACGCGCCGGTCACCCGGTCCACCCAGGCGATCGGGACGGCCAGGAGCGGGCACGGCGACTGGCGCAGCACGCGTTCGGTGGTGCTGCCGCGGAGCGCGTCCAACACGCCCCGGTGACCCTCGGTCGTCATGATGATCAGATCCGCCTTGCCGTCGGCCGCCGCTGCCGCGATCTCGTCGACGACCTCCCCGGTCCGCGTCTCCACTCTCCAGTGCCAGGCTGGATCCTCGGGCAGCTCGAACGCGGGCGCGCCACCCGAGCCGACGTGCAGGGCCGTGATCTCCACGTCGCCGTTCCCCAGGGCCCGGGCGGCGCGAGTCGCGAACTGGATCGCGGCCCGGGGGTCGGGCGCCCTGTCGACCGGAAGCAGCACCCGCGACAGCGAGAGGTGTCCGTCCTCCATGGAGACGAACCCCTTGGCGCCCTCGGGAACGAACAGCGTGCTCGTCTCGGAACGGCGCGCTAGGGACTCGCCCACCGACCGGTCGAGCCAGCGCGGGATCCCCTCTCTTCCCTCGGTAGCGAGCACGATCAGGTCGGTGGGGTTGCGATCCAGATAGTCCAGGGTCGCCGCGACGGGATCGCGGCCGCCCAGGGAGACCTTCTTGACCCGAATGTTGAGCTCGTCGAAGACCGCGGACCGGGGACTTCCGGGCTCGAGGAGGCTCCATCGCTCCAGGGTCGCGCGCACGGCCGGGAATCGGGTCCAGCCCTCGTCTCCCTCCCCGTCCCGGCTGACATTCAGGATGGTGAACGCGGTCTGCCGAATCAGCGCGATGGCCAACGCGTGAGCAAAGGCGTTCTTGCCCGCGCTCGAGAAGTCCGAAGGATGGAAGATGGAACTGACGAGGGGAATCTCGGGGGGCTCGCTAGGGCTCATCCGAAGCATCCTCCTCGACCGGCACCCGTTTCCAGCCCTGCTCTTCGATGCAGTGGACGAAGGCGTTGGCGCGCGCCTCCGCCTGGAGCCGCTCCGACTGCCGGCGCGCCGGCGTGCTCTCTGCCTGCCGCATGCAGAGCTCCCGCGCGCTGTCGAGATCGGCCTCCCCCGCACCGGGCTTCTCCCAACGCGCCTCGGTGCTGGGATACGCGCAGGCGGCGAGCCACAGCACGAGTGCGAGACGAGCAACCGGGCGGACCTGCTGGCGTCGTTCCCTTCGCATGGGGGCGCCAATACTAGTCCAGGGCATCGCTGGCTGGTATGTTGGCGGCACCGACGGAAGAGGAGGAGCTTCGATGAAGACCGGCCTGTCGGTCTGTGTCTCTATCGTGATGGCCGCCGGACTCGCGTCCGCGCAGACGGACAACCCGGTCGCGCCCCAGGCGTGGGACCAGGAGAGGGTGACCGCGCTGGCCCACCAGTTGGCCGACGCGGTCAAGGACCTTCGCTTCACTGTCCGGGGGAGCCCGGATCAGCCCGTCGGAGGACAGCGCCGCGCCCAGTACGCCGCCCGAGAGGATCTCCGGCTCCTGCAGAGCCAGACCAGGCGCCTCGCCGCGCTCCTGGATCAAGGCGAGGCCCAGGACGAGACCTTCTCGGTGTTCCGGCGCATCCAGCAGATCCGACGCAGCGCCGAGGACAACGGAGCGCGGGCGATGATCTCCGAAGCGATCATGGAGAAGATCGGGACGGCCCGGACGCTCCTCTCCGAGCTCGAGCCCTTCTACGCAGAGTGACGACCCTGGAGGTGAATCCGATGCGCTCGCTTCCCACCGCCCTTTTGTCTTTGTCGGTCGTGCTCGGACTCCTGGTGGGCTGCTCGGGCATCCAGGTGGACCGAGACTACGACCCGGAGGTGGACTTCGGAAGTCTGCGCACCTGGGCCTGGATTTCGCACTCCGGGAAGTCGGACGACCCCCGGATCGACAACGCACTGCTGGACTCGCGGGTTCGCGGTGCCGTGGAGAGAAAGCTGGCGGAGCTCGGCTACCAGAAGCTCGAGTCCGGAGACCCGGACTTCGGGGTCGTCTACCACGCCGCCATCAACAAGGAAATCCGCGTCGACACGATCTATCGGTCCCACGGGTACAGGCGCTACGGCTACGGGGGCGTCGGCTACGCCGAGACCGTCGTCAGCGAGTACGACGTCGGGAGTCTGATCATCGACCTGGTCGACCCTTCGGGGCAGAAGCTCCTGTGGCGCGGGATCGCGTCGGCAGCGATCCAGCCGGGCGACAAGCCGGAGAAGCGCACGAAGCGCGTGGGCCAGGCGGTCGACAAGATATTCAAGCGCTTCCCCCCCGGCCAATAGGGACACCGACGTGAGCCGAGTCATCATCGCAATCGCTCTCCTCCTGCTCGCGAACGCGGCCGCCGCGGAGGCTCCACCGGGCGGCGAAGGCGAAGTACCGGCGCTGGAAGAGTTCCCGCCCGAGCTCGACACCCCGTCCGGGCCCGTGGACTACGACCGCGCCGGCACCTATCTGGGCCTGTCGGGCGTCTACGCCATCGAGGACTTCGACGACACCATCGGGGCTATTCCCATCGACGACAGCTGGGGACTCCACGTCTACATCGGCCAGCGGCTCAGTCCCCGCTTCGCCGTCGAGGCCGAGTGGGAGTGGCTCGACGAGTTCGAGGTGGGCGGTACGGGCGACGTGTCGGGCTACTTCCTGTCGCTGAACGGCAAGTTGTTCCTGCTGCGAGGTCCCGTCCAGCCCTTCCTGAAGGGAGGAATCGGTTTCGCCAGCTTCGACCGACCGCTCTTTCTGGGCGCGAGTGTCACCTCCAACGAGGACGACTTCGCCTCGCGCTGGGGCGGCGGAATCGACCTCTACGCGACGAAGTCCCTGGTGGCGACCGTCAGCGGCGAGTACGTGGTCGGCGTCGCGGAACTGGGCTTCCTCCGCTACGCCTCGATCGGCTGGGGGCTCCAGGTTCGCTTCTAGGAGCCCGGCTCCCGAAGCGGCGCGCCGTCGGGGAGCGTGGCCGGCGGCGGCGGCGGGAACGGCGCCAGGATGTCGGTCACGATCTGCTGGATCAGCTGCCTCTGGTCCGCGCGCGGCGGGACGGGATCGGTCTTCCAGCCATGCCAGAGCAGCTCGTTGCTGTCGGGATCGAGGAAGTCGATCACGATCGTCCCGTCCGTGAACGTGTGAGTGACGACGCCCCCCGCCATCGTGCGCCACGCGTTGAAGTAGTAGGCGTAGGGATCCACGTTCATGCCGAAGTACAGGGAGTACCAGGTACTGCGGTTCGCCCCGGCGACGCTGTGCACGATCAGCTCGGCCCGGGCGCGGTCGACCTGTTGGAGGCCGCGCTCGAGGAGCACGGCGGTGATGGCGCGCTGCAGCTGCGCATCGAGGAAGGGATTGCCGACGTTCGCGCCGGGGGGCGCCTCCCGCAGCATCTCTTCGGGGTTCACGTCGAAGTCGTAGGTC
This sequence comes from Pseudomonadota bacterium, assembly GCA_027295775.1. Taxonomy (GTDB): domain Bacteria; phylum Myxococcota_A; class UBA9160; order UBA9160; family UBA4427; genus JAPUKG01. The sequence goes on along the minus strand of JAPUKG010000146.1, from coordinate 1,013 downwards.
CTGAAGCGTCCGAGGTCGATGGTCGGGTCGTAGGCAGAGCCATGATCCGCCTTCGATCCCTCCGCGGGTCGCGGGGTGGGCGTCGCATCTGCGAGCCGGGGGCGGGACGGGGCGCCGGAGACCGGCTGGCCGCCGGGGCTCGAGGTGAAGCGGGCCACGACGTCGAAGGGCACCGCACCTCCGATGGCCTGGACCAGGACGTCGTAGGGACCCGGCTCGACCGGGCTCTCGAGCACGAGCTCGTCCTGTCCGGCGCGCCGCTGATCGAGCACCCGCCCCACCGGGTCTTGCAGCGAGATCTTCATACCGAGGTTGTCGTCCCTCACGTGGGGCGTGACGTCCACCCGGAGCCGGCCCGAGCCCCGGATCTCCACGCGGTAGCGGATCTGACAGCGACCGGCGGGACAGTCGAGGGCTCCGAGGGTTGGGGCGTCGAGTGCCAGCGGCGTGGTGGGAAGGGGCTCGGTGGGGATCTTCGGCGGGCCGCCGGGAATGTAGCCCTCCCAGCTGCAGGCCCCGAGAAGCAGGAGGATGGCGAGCCGTGCGCGGTTCGGTGTGCGATGCATCGTGGGCCAGGCACATGATTGCCTATGCTCTCGACGGCGCAACACCGTGCCAAAGGGGGGGACCATGAAGCGCATCGCCCTGTTCGCGGCGGCCGCGTTGTTCGCGGCCCCGGCATTCGCCGAGGAGACCGAAACGACCGAGCCGGACCCCGTCTCCGCAGCCGATCCGACACCCGCACCGGTCGGCGAGGTGGCCCGGGCGGTCTTCACCAGCGGGATCAGCGATCGCGAGCCCGTGGACGAGCTCGACGCCCTGGCCAACGACGTGGAGCTCGTCTTCTTCTTCACCGACGTGCGCGCGCTCGCGGGCGGCGAGGTGATCCACCGCTGGGAGTACGCGGGGGAGGTCGTGGCCGAGGTGCCCTTCGCGGTGGGCGGCGACCGCTGGCGCGTCTGGTCGAGCAAGCGGCTGCCGCCCGAGTCGTTGGGCGAGTGGAGCGTCATCGT
>JAPUKG010000145.1 GCA_027295775.1 Pseudomonadota bacterium | reverse complement strand
CACGATGGGCGCGCGCCCGCTGGCGTCCCTCGACTCGCGGCGTTTCGGTTCCCTCGATGATCCGCTGCACCAGCACCTGCTGCGCGGCGTGGTCAAGGGAGTGGGCGGCTACGGCAACTCGGTGGGGGTCGCGACCGTCGGCGGCGAGACGACGTTCCACGCGTGCTACGGCGGCAACATCCTGGTGAACGCCTTCAACCTCGGTCTCGTGGAGGTGGACAAGATCTTCCTGGCCAGCGCTGCGGGGGTTGGCACCCCCGTCATCTATGTCGGTAGCAAGACCGGGCGCGACGGCATTCACGGGGCGAGCCTGCTGGCCTCGGCTGAGTTCGACGCGGAGACGGATGCGAAGCGACCCACCGTGCAGGTCGGCGACCCCTTCACGGAGAAGTGCCTGATCGAGGCGTGCCTCGAGCTGATGCGCACCGACGCGATCGTCGGCATCCAGGACATGGGCGCGGCGGGCCTGACCTGCTCCTGCTTCGAGATGGCGAGCAATGGGGGCACCGGCATCGAGCTGGACCTGGATCTCGTGCCCCAGCGAGAGAGCGGCATGACGCCCTACGAGCTGCTGCTCTCGGAGAGCCAGGAGCGCATGCTGCTGGTGGCGCGCCAGGGCCGCGAGGAGCAGGTGCGCGAGATCTTCCACCGCTGGGATCTCGACGCGGTCACGGTCGGAACCGTGACGGACGACGGGCGCATGCGCGTGCGCTGGCAGAATCGCACCGTGGTGGACATTCCCGTCGATCCGGTGGCGAAGAGCAGCCCCGAGCTGGATCGACCGACTCGCCAGCCCGCGGACCTGCTCGAGCGCCAGAAGCTCGATCTGGCGGCGGTGGCGCCGGAGAGCGACCTGGCAGGCGCGCTGCTCACATTGCTCGACGACCCGAACCTGGGCTCGAAGGCCTGGCTCTACCGCCAGTACGACCAGCTGGTTCAGGGCGACACCGTGATCGGACCCGGGGGGGACGCGGCGCTGGTGCGCGTCAAGCGCGAGGACGGGACGGAGACCGGCAAGGGCATCGCCATGGCCGTCGACTGCAACCCCCGCTGGTGCTGGCTCGATCCCTATGCCGGAGCGGTGGCGGCTGTGGCCGAGGCCGCGCGCAATGTGGCCTGCACCGGCGCCCGCCCGCTCGCGCTCAGCAACTGCCTGAACTTCGGCAACCCGGAGAAGCCGGAGATCATGTGGGAGTTCGCGGAGGCAACGCGGGGCCTTTCCGACGCCGCGGAGGCCCTCGGTACCCCGGTCGTGTCCGGCAACGTGTCCTTCTACAACGAGAACTCGGGGCGTGCGATCCACCCGACGCCCACCATCGTCGTGGTCGGGCTGCTCGAGGACTGGACGCGCCACGCGGTGTCGCACTTCCGGGAGGCGGGCCTCGGGCTGCTGCTGCTCGGTGAGACGCGGGAGGAGCTGGCGGGCAGCGCGTGGCTCTTCACGCGCCGGGGCATCGAGGCGGGCAAGCCACCGGGGGTGGACCTCGCCCACGAGCGACGCCTTTTCGAGCTGCTGCACGCCGGGATCTCGGAGGGCACCATCGCGACCGCCCACGACGTGTCCGAAGGCGGCCTGGCGGTCGCCCTGGCCGAATGCTGCTTCACCGGACCGGCGCCGATCGGCGCCGAGCTCGAGCTTCCCGAAGGGCTGCGCCCCGACGCCTTGCTCTTTGGCGAGTCGACGGGCAGGGTGGTGGTTGCGACGGCTGCGCCGGAGCGGGTCTTCCGCCTCGCCGCCGAGCACTCGGTGCCGATCCGAGAGCTTGGCAGAACGGGTGGGGACAGGCTGGTGATCCGCTCGGACTCGGGCGGCACATGGATCGACCTGGCGGTCGGGGATCTGCAGACACGCTGGTCTCGGGCGATTCCGCGGAGGCTTGGCGAGTGATGCACGATGGCATGGATGAAATGACGAGCCTCTTTGAGCAACACCGCCGGGACCGCTTTCACGACGAGTGCGGCGTCTTCGGCGTGCACGGTCACTCCGAGGCCGCGAACATCACTTATCTGGGCCTGTATGCGCTTCAGCACCGGGGGCAGGAGAGCGCCGGCATCGTGACCTCTCTCGGCGCGGGGCGAGAGCACACGGTGCATCGGTCCATGGGCCTGGTGGCGGACATCTTCAACGAGAAGACGCTGGAGAAGTTGCCCGGACGCCATGCCATCGGTCATGTGCGCTACTCGACCGCTGGCGGAAGCCAGCTCATGAACGCGCAGCCCTTCTGCGCAACCACGGACGCGGGCCCGATCGCGATCGCACACAACGGCAACCTGGTCAACGCGTTGCCGATCCGGAAGGAGCTCGAAGGGCGCGGGGCGATCTTCAGTACGACCGCGGATAGCGAGGTGATCGTTCAGCTGCTGGCGCGATCCCGCGAGGGCACTGCGGAGGAGCGGCTGATCGATGCGCTCTCCCGCGTAAAAGGCGCGTTCAGCCTGGTGGTGCTGACGAGCGACGCGCTCGTCGCCGCGCGCGATCCCCACGGCTTCCGTCCGCTCTCCCTGGGCCGCCTCGACGGGGCCTGGATCGCGGCGAGCGAGACCTGCGCCCTGGATCTCATCGGAGCGACGCACGAGCGGGATCTCGAGCCCGGCGAAGTCGTGGTGATCCGGCGCGGCCGGGCGCGCAGTCTGCGCCCCTTCCGAAAGGAGAAGGAGCACTTCTGCATCTTCGAGAACATCTACTTCGCGCGCCCCGACTCCAACCTGAACGGCAACAACGTCTACGACTTCCGCAAGGACCTCGGCCGTGTGTTGGCGCGAGAGCACCCGGTGGCTGCGGATCTGGTGGTGCCCGTGCTCGACTCGGGCAACACGGCTGCCCTGGGCTACGCCGAGGAGTCCGGCATTCCCTACGAGCAGGCCCTGATTCGCAATCACTACGTGCGGCGCACCTTCATCGAGCCCGCCCAGTCGATCCGCCACTTCGGCGTGAAGGTGAAGCACAACGCCGTGAAGGGGGTGCTCGCGGGCAAGCGGGTCGTACTCGTGGATGATTCGATCGTGCGGGGCACGACGCTCACCAAGATCGTGATGATGCTGCGCAACGCGGGCGCCAACCAGGTGCACCTGCGGATCTCGTCGCCGCGCGGGATCCCCACGGCTTCCGTCCGCTCTCCCTGGGCCGCCTCGATGGGGCCTGGATCGCGGCGAGCGAGACCTGCGCCCTGGATCTCATCGGAGCGACGCACGAGCGGGATCTCGAGCCCGGCGAAGTCGTGGTGATCCG
>JAPUKG010000144.1 GCA_027295775.1 Pseudomonadota bacterium | reverse complement strand
TACACCCCGAGTGACCGCGACGAGTGGCAGAAGCCCGACGAGGTCATCGCGGCGCTGGCGATCCAGCCCGGCTCCCACGTCGCCGACATCGGGGCGGGCGGCGGCTACTTCACCTATCGCCTGGCCGAGGCGGTCGGGCCGACGGGCGTCACCTACGCCATCGACGTCGATACCGACATGACCGACTACCTCGAGGAGGAGACCGCAGAGAGGGGCGTCGAGAACGTCACCGTGATCCTCGCGGAGTACGGCGACCCGCTGATTCCCGAGAGCGGGGTGGACCTGATCTTCACGTCCAACACCTATCACCACATCCAGGACCGCACCGCCTACTTCGAGCGCGCGCGCCGCTACCTGCGGCCCGGAGGCCGGCTGGCGGTGGTGGAGCTCAACGGCAGCGGCTGGTTCTCGAGCTGGTTCGACCACAACACACCCGCCGAAACCATCCGCGAGGAGCTGGAGGCCGCCGGCTACCAGCTCGACGCAGAGCACGACTTCCTCGAGCAGCAGCATTTCCTGGTCTTCTCCGTCAAGCCCGGCTGACCCAGCCGGAGGAGGGTTCTCGTGAGGCATGTTCTAGTCGCCGCGGCCGCGGCGCTTCTGCTCACCGTGTCGGTGGCCGGTGCCGCCAGCGCCGACGAGACCTGTCAGTCGCCGTACCTGCCCAAGATCGTGGGACAAGAGGACTTCGTCTACGTCTGGACCGTCGGCATGGACGGCGTGGGCGACGGCTCGGACAAGCTGGTCACCGTCGGCGCCAATCCCGCGCGCGATGACTACGGGAAGGTCGTCTCCCAGACCTCGGTGGGCGGGCAGCACGAGGCGCACCACGGCGGATTCACCGACGACCGACGCCACCTGTGGCTGGGCGGCCTGGACGACAGCGCGATCTTCATCTTCGACGTGGCCAGCGACCCCGCCAACCCCAAGCTGGTGAAGCGGATCGACGATTTCGTGGAGAAGAGCGGCGGCGTGGTGGGACCCCACACCTACTACGCCCTGCCGGGGCGCATGCTCATCCCCGCGCTCTCGAACGCCGACGACCTGGGCGGCAAGACCGCGATCGTCGAGTACAACAACGACGGCGAGTACGTGCGCACCACCTGGATGCCCGAGGGAGCCGAGTACGGCTACGACGCGCGCATCAACGCCAACCTGAACCGCATGCTGACCTCCTCCTTCACGGGCCACGCCAACTACATGCGCAACCTCGGCGACCTGATGGGCGATGCGGAGGCCATGCAGAACTTCGGACAGACCATGGTGGTCTGGGACTTCCACGCGCGGAAGCCCCTCCAGATCCTGAACGTTCCGGGCGCGCCCCTGGAGATCCGCTGGGCCCTCCAGCCCCGGCACGACTACGCCTTCACCACCACCGCGCTCACGTCGAAGCTCTGGGGCATCTTCCGGCTGGAGGACGGCAGCTTCGAGGCGGTGGAGCTGGCGGACATCGGCGATCCGGCGACCACCCCCCTGCCCGTCGACATCAGCATCTCGTCCGACGACCGCTTCCTGTTCGTCGACACGTTCATGGACGGCATGGTTCGCGTGTTCGACATCAGCGACCCGCGCGCGCCGGTGGTGGTGCACGAGAAGAAGATCGGATCCCAGGTGAACATGGTCTCCCAGTCTTGGGACGGAAAGCGCGTCTACTTCACGTCGTCGCTGCTTCGCAACTGGGACCAGGGCGGCGAGAAGAACGAGCAGTACATCAAGGCCTACGACTGGGACGGCGTGGCCCTGACCCCGCGCTTCGAGATCGACTTCCTGAAGGCGAAGCTCGGGCGGCCCCACCTGATGCGCTTCGGCTCCATCGACTTCTACCGCGGACGGGTGGCGCGAGGCCAGGAGTCGAGCAGCGAGAGCGGCGGGTGAGGGTCCGGCTCGCCCTGGCCGGCGTCGCGATCCTCGCCCTCGGCGGCGGACCGGCGACCGGCGAGGGAACGCCGCCCTCCTTCGAGGTGCCGGCGGCGGGAACCTACGAGCTCCCGCCCATTACCCGCGTCGGGGAGCACCAACTGCTGGATCCGGCGGGCACACCGGGACCGATCCTGGGGCTCGCGGAGAATCAGGCGGCGCTGGTCTCGTTCGTCTACGCCCACTGCCCCCAGGCCTGTCCCGCCGCCCTGGCCGTGCTCCAGCGGGTGGACCGGGCCCTGGCGGCGCGGCCGACCCTCGCCAGCCGGGTGCGCATGGTGACCGTGAGCTTCGATCCGGAGCGAGACACGCCCGAGCAGATGGGCCGGATCGCGCGGAACCTGGCGCCGGTGTCGGATTGGCGGTTCCTGACCGCGGCCAGCAACGCCCAGATCGCGCCCGTGCTCGAGGACTACGGGCAGGACACCCAGCCGCTGCGCTTCGGCGACGACGACCCCGAGCGGCTCCGCCACGTGCTGAAGGTGTTCCTGGTCGACTCGAGCCGGTCGGTCCGCAACATCTACAGCAGCGGGTTCATGACCTCCGAGCTGCTGCTGGCCGATCTGGAGACGGTGCTCGGCGGCGGCTGAGGCCGCGGGCCGGGGCCTCGGCGCGCGTTGGTTTACAGAAACGATACGTATCGTTATTGTTTTGCTCCCCTCCCGCTCGTCCCCCTCCGGCGGACCCCGCGGGGACAGACCCGTGCTACGGGGACGGGACCGGAGCCGTGGACAAGCGCATCAGCGAAGAGGACGTCGTCGCCGAGCTGCGCGACGGGATGACCGTGGGGATCGGGGGCTGGGGCTCGCGCCGGAAGCCCATGTCGCTGGTCCGCGCGATCCTGCGCTCCGCGCTCCGCGACCTCACCATCGTGAGCTACGGCGGGCCGGACGTGGGCCTGCTCGCCGCCACCGGCCGCATCCGCAAGCTCGTGTACGGGTTCGTGTCGCTGGACTCGATTCCCCTCGAGCCGCACTTCCGCCGGGCGCGCCAGCGGGGGCAGTTCGAGGTAATGGAGCTCG
>JAPUKG010000143.1 GCA_027295775.1 Pseudomonadota bacterium | reverse complement strand
CTGCTCGAGAAGGTGATCGACCGCAACCCGCGGGCGATCCGGATGATGCTCACCGGCTATGCCGACGTGACCTCTCTCGTGCGCGCGATCAACGCCGGGCGCATCTACCGCTACATCCCCAAGCCCTGGGAGCCCGACGAGCTGCGCATCAACGTAAAGCGCGCCCTCGAGGCGTACGAGCTGACCTGGGAGAACACACAGCTCTCGGCCGCCCTGGCCGACGCCAACGAGCGCCTGCGCGCCGAGAACGTCTACCTGCGCCGGGAGGTCGAGCGCCGCTACTCCTTCGACGAGCTGATCGGCGAGAGCCCGGCCATGTTGAAGGTCTTCGACGTCACCGAGAAGGTGGCGCGCACGGACGCGACCGTGCTCATCACCGGCGAGACAGGCACCGGCAAGGACCTGCTGGCGCGCGCGATCCACTACGCGGGGACGCGCAAGGACAAGCGCTTCGTGGCGCAGAACTGCGCCTCGCTCCCGGACACGCTGCTCGAGAGCGAGCTCTTCGGCCACAAGCGGGGCGCCTTCACCGGTGCCCACGCCGACAAGCAGGGTCTGTTCGAGGTCGCCCACGGCGGCACCATCTTCCTGGACGAGATCGGGGAGACCGAGCCCGGCATGCAGGTGCGCCTGCTGCGCGTCCTCCAGGACGGGGAGATCCGGCCCCTGGGCTCGTCGGAGACCCGCATGGTCGACGTCCGCATCATCGCCGCCACGAACCAGAACCCGCGGGCACTGGTCTCCGAGGGCCGCTTCCGCGAGGACCTCTTCTACCGGCTCCGGGTGGTGGAGATCGAGCTGCCGCCGCTGCGCGAGCGGCGGTCCGACATCCCGGCCCTGGCCCACCACTTCCTCGACAAGGCCAACGCCAAGATGGGGCGCCAGCTCAAGGGCTTCACCAACGCCGCCATGGACCGGTTCATGGCCCAGCACTGGGCCGGCAACGTCCGCGAGCTCGAGAACGAGATCCAGCGCAGCGTCGCCCTGGCCGGCGACGAGGACGTGATCGGCGTGGACATGCTCTCGGAGGAGCTGCGCGGCATCTCCGGGGACGCGCCTGCGACGGCCGCCGCCCAGGAGCCCATCCACGACTGGCACCTGACCAGCGCCGTCGACAGTCTCAAGCGGCGCATGATCCTCGACTCGCTGCGCGAGACCGGGAGCAAGACCCGCGCCGCCCAGAAGCTGGGCATCCCGCGCCAGTCTCTCCAGAAGATGATGAAGCGCCTCCAGCTCACCGACGAGGACGTGCCCGGCAAGGAGGCCGGCTCGAAGAGCCGGCCGACGCGCAGCGAGCCGTAGGCGAGCGAAGGCGGGCTCCCGCCCGGGAAGGGCTGAGCTCTAGTCCAGCTCGTAGAGCGTGTAGGCGCCGTCCAGCTCCGGGATCGAGATGGTCCACTGGCTGTGCGCGCGCTCGGCGATCGCCCCCTCGAGCTGCGCGGTGTCGCCCCGCGTGCCGAAGAGCGCGTACCCGATGCCGTGGCGATCCACCAGGGACGGACGGTGGTCGAAGTAGTAGGTGTAGGTCCGGCGCCCGGTGAGGACCGCGAAGGTGGGCGCCGGGCCGCACAGCACCACAGCGTCTTCGGGCGTGAGCTGCTCCAGCCACTCCGCCGCGGCCCGTACCTCGGCCCAGCGGCCCTCGTGACGGGGGTCGGGCTCGAGCGGCAGGCGCAGCAGGTTCAACAGCATGAGCAGGGCGAAGCTGGCCAGGACCAGCCGGCCGCGCAGCGCGGCGAACTCCACCCCGGGCCGGAGCCGATCCAGGATCGCGGACAGGGCCCCGGCCCCGTAGAGGTAGACGAACGGGATCAGCGGCATCACCAGGCGCGCGGCGTGGGTGAAGTAGACGAGCAGCAGCGCCGTGTAGGCCAGCGCGATCCACTCGAGGGGGCCGAGCCTGCGGCGCGCGGCGAGCACCCAGCCCGCGAACGCGAGGACCAGCAGGAGCGCGCCCAGCGGCACGCTGGCGGCGCCGAGCACGCTCCCGGCGAGCTCGGTCCCCAGGGAGGACGCGTTCTCGGCGATGCGGCTCAGCCAGTCCCCTGCCGAGAGCCAGTCCGAGCTGGGATCTCGCGGATCGCTGCGCAGGGTGGCGGTCGCGTAGTCGAAGAGCAGGAGCTGGTTGGCGGGCGCGGGGGCGGCGGCGGCCGCCAGTCGCTGGTAGACGAGCCACGGCGCGCACAGGAGCCCCGTGGCCAGGGCGGGAACCGCTCCGCTCCAGCGCCCCGCCCCTCGCTCCCGCGACCAGCCCAGGAACGCGATGGCCGGCAGCACCACCAGACCCGCGGAGCGCATGTAGAACGCGGTCGCGCCGAACACGATGGCGCCGGCCACGGCCCAGCGCCAGTGCGGCCCGCGCCGCCCCGCCAGCTCGAGGCAGCCCGCACACAGGAAGAGGAAGGTCACGAACGGGAACTCGGCCAGCACCCAGTTGAAGCGCTCCACCACGAGCGGCGTCGTGACCGCGAGCAGCGTCAGGCCCAGTGCGAGGGTGCGATCGCGCCCCCGGGACAGCGCGAAGTAGATCGCCGCTGCCGCCGCGGCCGCGAAGAGCATCACCAGCCGATTCAGGACCAGCGGGTCGAAGCGCCCGTCCGGCAGGGCCAGTGAAATCAGCCAGGGCCAGCCCGGGGGACGCAGGAGGAAGGGCTCGCCCTGATAGGTGTAGCCCTGGCCCAGGGCCAGCGCGCGGCCGGTCAGCACGTAGAGCGACGTGTCCCAGCCGAGCCGCCACTGGCCTTCCGTCCACAGGAAGACGCACGCCGCGCCGTATCCGAATAGAATCGCGAGCACCAGCCAGCTCGAGACGCTCGAGAGACTGGCGTTGGTCCCGCTGCGGATCGCTGCGCTCGGTGTCGTCAGTTCCCCGTCCACCCCGTCGAGTGCGGTGTTATGTTTAGCGAGGAATGGACACGGTCTACACCGCGGAGGTCGATTCTCCGGTCGGCGCGCTTCGCCTGGCTTCGACGGAGGACGGTCTGGTCTACGTGGAGCTGCCGCGGGCCAGCGGCCGCGGCTTCGCGGGCTGGCTGGAGCGCCACGCGCTCGGAGCCGCCCAGCGTGAGGCCTACGCGCCCAACCGCGTGGCCGCCGCCCAGATCTGCGAGTACCTGGAGGGCAAGCGCCTCGAGTTCGACCTCCCGCTGGATCTGCGCGCCACCGACTTCCAGAAGCGCGTCTACGGGGCGATCGCCGCCATCCCGTACGGCGAGACCCGTTCCTATGCCGAGGTGGCGTCCCAGCTGGGCCGGGCCAACGCGGTCCGTGCGGTGGGCGCCGCCAGCGGCGCGAACCCGGTCCCTCTGGTGATCCCGTGTCACCGCGTGATCGCCAAGGACGGCCACCTCCAGGGCTACGCCGGAGGCGTGCGCCTGAAGGGCCGCCTGCTGGCCATGGAGCGGGCGCGCCCCGGCCAGGGCCGGCTGCTCTAGCCCGGCGGGGGCCCGCCTTCGTTCGGCTCACCCGAGGCGAAGCCTCGGGTGGCCTCACTGCGCGCCGCGCTCTGCGCGGCTTGCCTAGACCGCTGCCAGCGCTCGCTCGAGCTCGGCGATCAGGTCGCCGGCGTCCTCGATGCCGCAGGCCAGGCGCACCAGCGAGTCGGTGATGCCCATGGCCAGCCGCTCCTCCCGCGGTACGTCCCAGTAGGACATGGTGACCGGCAGCTCGATCAAGGTCTCGACCCCTCCGAAGCTCGGGGCCTGGTAGAAGAGCCGCGTGGCGTCGATGAAGCGCACGGCGCCGTCGAAGTCCGTCTCGATCTCGAAGGTGACCACGCCCGCGAAGCCCTGCATGCGCCGGGTTGCGGTCTCGTGGTCGGGATGACTCGCGAGCCCGGGGTACCAGACGCGTGCGACCTTCGGGTGGGCTTCGAGCCAGCGCGCCACCTCGAGCCCGTTCTCGTTGTGGCGCTGCATGCGCAGACTCAGGGTCTTGAGGCCGCGCAGCAGGAGCCACGCCGCGTGGCTGTCGATCACGCCCCCGAGCACGCCGACCGCATCGCGGATCGGCTTCACGATCTCCGACGGCCCGCTGATCGTGCCCGCCAGCAGGTCGTTGTGTCCGCCCAGGTACTTGGTGGCGCTGTGCAGGACCAGGTCCGCGCCCTCCTCGAGCGGTCGGTGGTTCACCGGCGTCGCGAACGTGGAGTCGATCACGACCTTGACGCCCCGGTGGTGCGCGATCTCGACGACCTCGGGCACGTCGATCACGCGCAGGAACGGATTGGTCGGCGACTCGGTGAAGAAGAGTGCCGTGTCGTCGCGGATCGCCGCCTCGAGCTTGGCCGGATCCGCCGGCTCGATCACGGTGGTCTCCACGCCCATGCGGCTCAGGTACTGGCGGATGAACTGGCGCGTGCGCCGATAGCAGTCGTCGGTGACGATCAGGTGGCTGCCCTGGGGCAGCAGCGCCAGGAAGGTGGTGGTCGCGGCGCACATGCCGGACGCAAACAGGACGCTCTCCTCGCCCCCCTCGAGGTCACTGAGCTTGCGCTCCACGGCCTTCCAGGTGGGGTTGCCGTACCGCCCGTACTCCTCGCGCTTCAGCCGGCCCTCGTTGTAGTCGATGACCTCCCGGGAGTCCGGGAACCAGAAGGTCGACGTGAGATGGATCGGCGTGGTGACGGCGCTCGAGTCCCTGTGCTCGCGCTCTCCCGAGTGCACGGCACGAGTGGACTTGCCCGCCTTCGGGGGGCCTTCGCTCATGACCTGGCTCTCTCGACCGATGGCGCTTAGCACGTCGGGTACGGAACCCGTCTCCCTTGCGGAGAGTGCGGGGGTCCGAGGGCCTGCAAGCGCCGGAAATCGCCTTTCGTTCGAACCCGAGCCGCGGAGCGTAGAGGGGCGTCCCAGGGGCGTCAAGCCCGCGGGGACGCTATCTCCGCGGGATGCGTCGCTTCGCCGATCGGCATCCGTTTCCAGATCCGCGGGACGCGGATCCGGAGGGTCTGCTGGCGTACGGGGGTGACCTCTCGCCCGAGCGGCTGCTGGCGGCGTACGAGTCCGGGATCTTCCCGTGGTACGAGTCCGATCCGATCCTGTGGTTCTCGCCCGATCCGCGGCTCGTGCTGGTTCCGTCCGACATCCACGTGAGCCGCAGCCTGCGCAAAGCCCTGCGCCGACAGCGCTTCGACGTGCGGCTCGACACGGCGTTCGAGGAAGTCATCGCCGCCTGCGCCGCGGCGCCGCGCACGGGGCAGCGGGGCACCTGGATCAACGAAGACATGATCGAGGCGTACGTCCGGCTCCACGAGCTGGGCTACGCCCACAGCGCGGCGGCGTTCGAGGACGGGGAGCTCGTGGGCGGTCTCTACGGCGTGTCGCTGGGCGCAGCCTTCTTCGGCGAGTCCATGTTCGCGGGCCGGAGCGACGCCTCCAAGGTGGCCTTCGTCGCCCTGGTGCAGCAGCTCGAAGTCTGGGGCTTCCACTTCGTCGACTGCCAGATCGAAACCGAGCACCTGCTGCACTTCGGGGCGGTGAGCTGGCGGCGCGACCGCTTCCTCGCCGCGCTCGACGCGGCCCTCGAGGTGTCCACCCGGGTGGGGCGCTGGTCCTTCGATCGCAAGGAGGCCGACTGAGTCGGCCGACGCGCCGCTAGGCTAAATTCAGGGACATGGCGACGGCGATCTGGGTTCGAGAGACCGGCGGCTCCGACGTGCTCCGCGTCGAGAACCACGACCCGGGCCCGCCCGGCGTCGGCACCGTCCGCGTGCGCAGCGAGGCCGCCGGGCTCAACTTCATCGACATCTACTTGCGCAGCGGCCTCTATCCGCGCCCTCTTCCCTTCGTGCTGGGACTCGAGGGCGCCGGTGTGATCGAGGAGGTCGGGCCCGAGGTGGCGGACCTGTCCGTCGGCCAGCGGGTGGCCTGGTCATCGGTTCCCGGCTCGTACGCGGAGATCGTGAACGCGCCGGCCGCCCAGCTCGTGGCCGTACCCGACGGCGTCGCGAGCGACGTCGCCGCCGCCTCCATGCTCCAGGGCATGACCGCCCACTACCTGACCCACGGCGTCCGCGAGACGCGACCGGGCGACGCGGTGCTGGTACACGCCGCGGCCGGCGGCGTCGGACTCCTGCTGGTCCAGATGCTCAAGTCGATGGGCGCGCGGGTGATCGGCACCTGCTCCAGCGAGGAGAAGGAGACCCTGGCGCGGGGCGCGGGCGCCGACGAGGTCATCCGCTACACCGAGACCGACTTCGCCGAGGAGACGCGCAAGCTCACCTCGGGCGTCGGCGTCGACGTGGTCTACGACGCCGTGGGGAAGACGACCTTCGAGGCGAGCCTCGCCTCGCTGCGCCCGCGCGGCCTGCTCTGTCTCTACGGCCAGGCCAGCGGCCCGGTGCCGCCGTTCGAGCTGGGTCGCCTCACCGCGGGCTCGTTCTTCATCACCCGCCCGTCCCTCGTGAACTACACCGGCGAGCGCGCCGAGCTCGAGATGCGCGCCGGCGCCGTCCTGGGCGCCGTTGCCCGGGGCGAGCTCGACGTCCGTATCGGCGCGCGCTTCCCGCTCACCGAGGCCGCCGCGGCCCACGACGCCCTCGAGGGCCGGCGCACGACGGGCAAGGTGCTGCTGATTCCGGGCTAGGAGAGCGACTCTAGAGTCGCTCTCCGCGCAGCGAGCCCCTGCAGGGCTAGAGCGCCTTCTCGAACCACTCGACGTCCCAGTAGCGGTCGAGCTTGCGGCCGACTTCGTGCAGGACGCCGGTGCTCTCGAAGCCGAAGCGGCGGTGGAGGGCGATGGAGGCGGCGTTCGGAAGGGTGATGCCGCCGAGGGCGCGGTGGATGTCCTCGCCGCGCAGGGACTCGAAGAGGGCGGTGTAGAGGAGCGTGCCGATGCCCTGGCCGTGGCAGTCCGGCTGGAGGTAGATGCTGGTCTCGACGCTGGTGTCATAGGCGCGCTTGGGACGGAAGCGGGAGCTCGCGGCGTAGCCGGCGATCTGGCCGTCCCGCTCGGCGACGTGCAGGCGGTAGCGACCCGTCTCGGCGAACTGCTCGAACCACGGTCGCCGGGTCTCGACGGTGTAGGGCTCGACGTCGAAGGTGATCGACGTCTTCAGCACGTAGTGGTTGTAGAGCTCGGTCAGCGCGGGCCAGTCGCCGGGCCGGGCGGACCGGATGGTGGTGCTCATGCACAGCGGATTCTAGAGCGTCTGCTCAGGTCTCGACCGGAAGCTCCAGGAACTCCTGATAGAGGAAGTCCCGGTGCTCCAGCAGGATCGGGTCCGCGGCGGCCAGCACCGACTCGTCCGCCACCGTGTAGCTCTGGCGCATGAACGGCTGCATGGGGCAGAGCTCCTCGGGCAACGGCTGGAGCAGCGCCGCGAACGCGGCCCAGTGGACATCGAGGGCGGAGAGCGCGTCCCCGATGAAGAAGCGACTGCCACGCCCCTTCTGCTCGAGGAGCCGCCGCGACAGGAGCTCCAGGATCGCGGCCGCGCGGCCGGCCGCGGCCTCGCCCGCCTCGGGCCGGTAGCCGTAGCGACGACCCAGCTCGATCGGCACCGCCAGCGCGTCCGGCGGGTCCTCGGGCAGGTTCGCGAGCAGGGGATGGAGCAGCATCAGTCGCCGGTTCCAGCCCCAGCCGTCCTCGCTGCAGATCTCGTGGCAGAGACCGAACATGAGCGCGCGGTCCGCGGGGCTCGCCGGGACGAGCGGCGGGTCCGGCGCGATGCGCTCGGCCAGGAGCACGATCTCCGTCCAGCCAGAGCGAACGAGGGCGCGCCCGCGCTCGTCTTCCCAGACCGCGACGGGCGCATTGCGCTGCCCGGTCCAGCGCTCGAGGGCGTCGTTGGGCAGTCCCGCGTCCTGGCGCACCCGGGCGAACGGCATCTTCTTGGCGTGGAACATCCCCTTGGCGGACTCGCCCCACGGACCCGGGACGCCCGCGGTCAGGACCAGGCGGAGGCCCGGAAGCTCCACCGCCTTCTCGACGTCGACCCAGTCAAGCATCGATCGAGCCATCGATCGCCAGGAGATCCACGGGATCGCAGTCGAAGCTGGCGGCCACCAGGCACAGCGTCGCGTACGGAATCGGCTCGTCCCGCTCCTCGATACCCGCCAGCAGGTGGGGGGTGATCGTGCGGCGAACGCCGGTGGATGCGCGGTGGGCCCGGGCGATCGCCTCCACCATCGCGTCCGTCGACCAGCCGCGATCGTGGCGGAGCCGCCGGACGGCCAGGCCGTTCGGTCGCACGCGCCGGGCGTCTTCGTCCGCCGCGTCGTTCACTCTCGCCTCCCGGCGCCGTCGTCCATTGTGCTCCGGACTTCCGCCATCTCCCGGCCAGTGTAGACTAGCGCGCGTGGGCATCGAGCTCTTCGAGCGCGCGGCGGAAGCGGGCGGCCAGATCCTGCGCGTGGAGCGCGCGGATGCATCGGAAGGCGGCGGCTCCGCACTCGCGTACCTCCTGACCTTCGATGTCGGCCGGATCTGGGTGCGATCGGATCCGCTGGCGGGGGGCGTCGCGGCGGAGCTCGCCGAGGGCGCGCCCGAGGGACCCACCGGTCTGGTGTCCGTCGACGACGAGGAGCCTTGGTGGCGCGTGCTCGGGGAACCCCTGCGGCGCGCGTGGGAGACCGCGGACGGCGACGCCCGCGGCTTCCGGCTCCAGTTCCGCTCCGACGACGACAAGCCGCGTTTCGTTCTCCTCACCCCCGCCGGCGGGCTGGTCCGCGCCGGGCTGGAGGCATCCCATGTCCGATGAGCTGGCCACCCTCGACGCCACCGCCCAGGCCGAGCGTGTTCGGAGCGGCGACCTGACGCCCGCCGAGCTGGTCGAGGCCGCGATCGTGCGGCTCGAGAAGCTGAACCCGACGCTGAACGCGGTGATCCACCCGGCGCTCGACCGCGCGCGCGAGCGAGCCGCGTCGCCGGACCTGCCCGACGGTCCGTTCCGCGGCGTTCCCTTCCTGATGAAGGACATCGGCGGACAGGAGGCGGGCCAGCCCAATCACGGCGGCATGGCCTTCCTGAAGGCGGCGGGCTGGACCGAGAGCGCGGACAGCTACTTCACGCAGAAGCTAGTGGCTGCGGGCCTCGTGTCGCTGGGCCGGACCAACACGCCGGAGCTGGCGCTCCTGCCCACCAGCGAGCCGGACGCGTACGGCGCCACCGCGAACCCGTGGAGCACGAGCCACAGCGCGGGTGGCTCGAGTGGCGGCGCGGCGGCCGCGGTGGCGGCGGGAATCGTGGCGGCCGCGCACGCGAGCGACGGCGGTGGATCGATCCGCGGGCCGGCCAGCAAGTGTGGGCTGGTCGGACTCAAGCCCACGCGCGGCCGCAACTCCTTCGGTCCCGGACTCGGCGAGCGCTGGAGTGGCTTCTCGTGCGAGTTCGTGGTGACGCGAAGCGTGCGCGACAGTGCGGCGCTCCTCGACGTCACGGCGGGTCCGATGCCGGGCGACCCGTACTCGGCGGCGCCGCCGGGGCAGCCGTACGCAGCCGCGGTGAAGGGCGATCCGGGCCGCCTGCGGATCGGGCTCCTGCGCCGGGCCGCCCGCGAGATGGAGATCGACCCCGAGGCCACCGCCGCCGCCGACGGGACCGCCCGCCTTCTCGAGTCCCTCGGTCACAGCGTCGAGGAATCCCACCCCGAAGCGCTGGAGGACCCGCTTCACGTGGCCCACTACGTGAAGGTGGTCACCGCCAATGTCGCCCGCGCCCTGGAGAGCTGGGGCGCGGTGGTGGGCCGGCCGGTGGGGGCGGCAGACGTGGAGCCCCTTACCTGGGCCCTGGCCGAGCAGGGCCGCGCGCTCGGCGCCAGCGCGCTCCTCGAGACGCTGGAGTACGTCCATCGCTTCGGACGCCGCGTGGCCGCGTGGTGGGAGTCGGGCTTCGACCTGCTGCTGACTCCCACCCAGGGCGCCCAGCCCGCGGAGCTCGGCTTCCTCACCTCGACCGCCGAGGAGCCGCTGCGCGCCTTCGTGCGCTCGGCGCCGTATGGTGTGTTCACGCTGCCCTTCAATCTGACCGGCCAGCCCGCCATCTCCCTGCCGCTCCACGCGACGCCCGACGGCCTGCCCATGGGCTCCCAGCTCGTGGCGGCCAGCGGCCGTGAGGACCTGCTGCTGAAGGTCTCCGCCCAGCTCGAGGCGGCGCGACCCTGGGCCGACCGGCGCCCGCCCCTCCACGCGTGAGCCCGTGTCCTTCGATCTGGTGATCTTCGACTGCGACGGCGTGCTCGTGGACAGCGAGCGGATCTCGAACCGCGTGCTCGCCCAATGCCTCACCGAGGTCGGGCTCTCCACCAGCACCGAGGAGTCGATCCGCGACTACATGGGGCGCAGCATGGGCGGATGCCTGGAGATCATCGAGGCGCGGCTCGGACGGCCCGTGCCCGAGGGCTGGGTGGAGGACTTCCGCGCCCGGGTGGACACCGAGTTCCGGCGCGACCTGCGCCCGGTGCCCGGCGTCGAAGCCGCGCTCGACGGCATCGACCTGCCGTGCTGTGTGGCGTCGAGCAGCCGTCCCCAGCGCATCCGCACCAGCCTCGAGATCACCGGCCTGATCGACCGCTTCGAGGGACGGCTGTTCAGTGCCAGCGAGGTGCCGCGCGGCAAGCCGCATCCGGACGTCTTCCTGCTCGCCGCCCGCCGCATGAACGCCGAGCCGGCACGCTGCGCGGTGGTGGAGGACAGTCCCCTGGGCGTCCAGGCGGGCGCGGCCGCCGGCATGGCGGTCTTCGGGTTCGCGCGGGATTCGGACGCGGACGTGCTGGCCGGACACGGCGCCCGCGTGTTTCGCGAGATGAACGAGCTTCCCGGGCTACTCTTTGCCCCCGGCGTGGAGTGAAGGAGTGAATCCGCCATGGCAGACAAGATCCAGAAGACAGACGCCGAGTGGCGCGAGCAGCTGACCCCGGAGGAGTACCAGGTCACGCGCCAGCAGGGCACCGAGCCTGCCTTCAGCGGCGAGTACGACTCCGCCAAGACTCCGGGTACCTACCTGTGCCGCTGCTGCGGAGCCCCGCTCTTCGGCTCGGACACGACGTTCGACTCGGGCTCGGGCTGGCCGAGCTTCACCGCGCCTCTGGAGAGCGGCGCGGTGGAGGAGCACGAGGACGGCAGCCTGGGCATGGTGCGCACCGAGGTCACCTGCTCGAAGTGCGACGCGCACCTGGGCCACGTCTTCCCCGACGG
>JAPUKG010000142.1 GCA_027295775.1 Pseudomonadota bacterium | reverse complement strand
CGATCGTCGGCGTCGGCTGCTGCAAGTTCGGCGAGAACTGGGACCAGTCTCCGTCGGACATGATCGTCGACGCCGCCTACGAGGCCTACGCCGACGCCGGGATCGAGAAGCCCCAGGAGGAGATCGACGCGGTCTTCACCGGCTCTCTCTACACCCAGAAGGGTCCCCACGAGTGCAGCGACGCCCTGAAGCTGTGGAAGCCCGTGACCATGGTGTCGAACTACTGCGCCACCGGGACCGATGCCTTCCGCTGCG
Source organism: Pseudomonadota bacterium (assembly GCA_027295775.1). Lineage (GTDB taxonomy): Bacteria > Myxococcota_A > UBA9160 > UBA9160 > UBA4427 > JAPUKG01. The sequence continues at coordinate 15,817 of JAPUKG010000142.1, read as the reverse complement.
GGGTGATGTCGATCGCCGCCGGGCTCTACGACACCGTCCTGGTGGTGGGCTACGACAAGCCCAAGGACCGCGGCGTCTCCGGGCCGAGCGTGATGCTGAACGGCGTGCGAGATCTCCCCCAGACGCCGGCGGGCTGGTTCTCGCTCGCGGCTGCGCGCTACTTCGAGAAGTTCGGCGCCGGCCGGGAGGATCTGGCGAAGATCGCGGTCAAGAACCACCACAACGGAACCCTGGCGCCCAAGTCCTTCCTCAAGCGGGAGATCACCGTCGAGGACGTCCTGAACGCGCGCATGATCTCCTGGCCCTTCGGCCTCTATGACTGCGCGGCCCAGACCGACGGCGCCGCCGCGGCCATCATCACCCGCGCCGACCGGGCGCGCAGCGTGCGCGACGATCCGGTGTTCGTGAAGGCCATCACCGTGCAAGCCGGGCCGAACCCGCAGAAGGATCCCGGAAACGACTTCCTGTGCTGGAAGCCGACGGTGTGGGCCGCCGAGGACGCCTACCGCCAGGCGGGCATCACGGATCCGATGAAGCAGGTGGACGTGGCTCAGGTGCACGACTGCTTCTCGCTCACAGAGCTGCTGACCTACGAGGATCTGGGCTTCATCGAGAAGGGGGCCGCCGTGGAGCACATCGCCGCAGGGACCTTCGAGCTGGGAGGCGAGCTCCCCGTCAACACCGACGGCGGCCTCAAGACCTTCGGCCATCCCACGGGCGCCACGGGCGTGCGCATGATCTACGAGAACACACTGCAGCTCCAGGGACGGGCGGAGAAGCGGCAGGTCGAGGGCGCCAGTCTGGCGGTGAGCCACAACATCGGCGGCCATCCGACAGCCTGCGGCATCGCGATCCTGGGAACCGCCTAGGGCGAGGAGCGGCCATGGACTTCGAGACGATCCTGTACGAGCAGCAGGAGGGCGTGGTCACCATCACGCTCAACCGCCCCGAACGCCACAACGCGTTCAACGTGCGCATGGCCCGGGAGCTCCGCCAGGCCTGGGAGCAGGTGAAGACCGACCCCGACGCGGTCTGCGCCATCGTCACCGGCGCCGGGGAGAAGAGCTTCTGCACCGGCATGGACGTGGCGGACGTGGCCGACGGGAGCGCCCGGGAGGAGGCGTCCCGGGGCGAGGACAACGGCCGTCCGTTCTTCCACTTCCTGACCGCCATCCAGAACCGCTGTTGGAAGCCCGTGATCACCGCCATCAACGGCATGGTGTGCGGCGGTGGCCTCCACTTCGTCGCCGACAGCGACCTCCTTCTGTGCTCCGAGAACGCGACCTTCTTCGACACCCACGTGAAGGTGGGGCTGATCGCGGGGCTCGAGCCCGTCGGGCTGGCGCGCCGCATGCCGCTGGAGGCGGTGCTGCGCATGGCGCTGCTGGGCGGTTCCGAGCGCCTGAGCGCCCAGCGCGCGCTGGATCTGGGGCTGGTGGGGGAGGTCGTGCCCCGGGAGCGGCTCCTCCCGCGCGCGCGGGAGCTCGCCGCGATGATCAGCCAGCACTCGCCCACCGCGCTGGCGAAGAGCAAGCAGGCGATCTGGGAGAGCCTGGACACAGGACTCGAGGAGGGACTCGAGCGCGCATGGAAGCGCATCCAGGAGCACAACGCGCACCCGGACCTCAGCGAGGGAAGCACCGCCTTCGTCGAGAAGCGCAAGCCACGCTGGGCGCCGTACACGGGCTCGTGATGTACGAGAGCATCCTCTACGACGTCGCCGACGGGGTGGCCACCATCACCTTGAACCGTCCCGACAAGCTGAACGCCTACACCACGGAGATGGGCGACGAGGTGGTCGACGCGTTCGCCCGGGTCCGTGCCGACGAGGACGTCCGCGTGGCGATCCTCACCGGCGCCGGCCGCGGCTTCTGTGCCGGCGTCGACCTGGATCACCTGAAGGCGCATCGGGCCGGCGGCGCCGCCGGGAAGGGGCCGCGGCTCGGCGAGGAGGACTTCCTCAAGAAGCTACCGCTCGAGCTGCTGACCTTTCCCAAGCCCGTGATCGCGGCGATCAACGGCGCCGCCATCGGGGTCGGCGTCACTATGACGCTGCCCTGCGACGTCCGCATCGCCGCCGAGGGCGCGAAGCTGGGTCTCCCGTTCGCCAGGCTCGGACTTCTGCCGGGACTGGGAAGCACGCATCTCCTGCCCCGGCTCGTGGGGCGGGCCAAAGCGCTCGAGTTGGTACTGACGGCGAGAGTCATCCTCGCCGAGGAGGCGGCCGAGATCGGCCTCGTGAATCGGGTGGTGCCCGGAGCTGCCCTGCTCGACACCGCCCGCGAGATGGCGGGAATGATGGCGGCCTGCGCCCCCGAGGTGCTGGCGGCCGCCAAGGCGGCGCTCGACGCCGGCGCGTCGTCGTCGATGGCAGAGGCCATGCACAACGAGCAGAGAGCGAGCGCCGCTCTACGCAAGGAACGGGAGTAGATCATGAACTTCGAGTTCTCCGATGCCGAACGCGGATTCGCCGAAGAGGTGGAGAAGTTCCTCGACGAGCACGCCACGCCCGACGTGGCGGACGTGACGCGCGAGAACATGGCCCAGATCGTCGACACGCCCGAGCGGCGCGCCTTCATGGGCAAGCTGGCGCGGAAGGGCTGGCTCGGAATGAGCTGGCCCGTGGAGCTCGGCGGTCAGGAGAAGGAGGGCATCTACGAGTACATCCTGAACGAGGCGCTGGCCCGGCGCGGCGCGCCCCAGATCGGCAAGGGCGTCGGCATCGTCGGCAAGACGCTGATCCGGCACGGCAGCGACAAGCTCAAGAAGGAGTTTCTGCCCCAGATCCTGCGCGGCGAGATCGAGTTTGCCGTGGGCTACAGCGAGCCCCAGGCGGGATCCGACGCCGCCAACATGCAGCTCAAGGCCGAGAAGGTGGAAGGGGGCTGGAAGCTGAACGGCCAGAAGGTCTGGACCACGTCGGCCCACTTCGCCGACTGGTACTGGGTGGGCGCCCGCACCGATCCGGAGGCCTCGAAGCACGACGGCATCAGCCTGTTCCTGATTCCGATGAACCATCCGGGGCTCGAAGTCCAGGCCACGCCCACGATCGGCAACGAGATCACCAACCAGGTCTTCTTCAACGACGTCTTCGTGCCCGGCGACTACCTCGTGGGAGAGCAGGGCAGGGGCTTCCGCTACATCTCGGAGGCTCTCGACCTCGAGCGCTTCACCATGTTCACGTACTCGCCGAGCGAGCAGCGGCTCGAGGAGCTGATCGAATACGTGAAGGAGACGGAGGTGGACGGGGAGCCGCTGGTGAAGGATCCGATCGTACGCCAGCGAATCGCCCAGCTCTCCACCCAGGCCGAGGTGGCCCGCGTGCTCGGCCTGCGCTTCGTGGCGGCGGCCCGGGACGTCAGCGCCAAGCCCCCCACCATCGAGGCCTCGGAGTACAAGCTCTACGCCACCCAGCTCTCCCAACGCATCGCCAACGCCATCGTCGACCTGTCCGGGCCGGGCGGCCAGCTCCGGGTGCACACCGAGGACGCCCCCATGCGGGGCCGCGGCGACATGACCTACCGCTACTCGGTGCTCGACACGATCGGCGGCGGCGCGTCGGAGATCCAGAAGAACATCATCGCCCGGCGCAAGCTGGGCCTGCCCAAGAACTTCTAGCGGGACCGATGACACGACCGGCGGCACTCGAAGGCGTCCTCGTGCTCGACTTCTCCACGGTCGGGCCCGCGGCGCGCTGCGCCCGCATCCTGGCGGACTACGGCGCGCGGGTGGTGAAGATCGGCGCGCCGCCGTCGAAGAGCGGCGTCCAAATCGAGCCGGTCTATCACGCCTACGGGGCGGGCCGCGGATACGAGCGCATCCGGCTGGACCTGAAGTCGGAGGCGGGCGTCGAGACCTTCTTCAAGCTCGTGGCCCGGGCGGACGTGGTCATCGAGAGCTACCGCCCCGGTGTCGCCGACCGACTCGGCATCGGCTACGCCGACGTGCGGCGCGCCAACCCGCGTGTCGTCTACTGCTCGACCAGCGGCTACGGGCAGGACGGGCCCGCTTCCCAGTGGGCCGGCCACGATCTCAACTACCTGGCCGTCGGCGGCTACTTGCACATGAGCGGACGGCGCGCCGACGGCGGGCCGGCGCTTCCGGGTGCCACGGTCGCAGACAGTGCCGCCGGCGGGATGCACGCCGCGCTCGCGATCCTGGCGGCGCTCCTGCGGCGCGAGCGGACGGGGGAGGGCGAGCACCTGGACGTGTCGGTGGCCGAGGGCGTGCTCTCCTTGATGTCGCTCGCCATCGACGAGCACCTGGCCACGGGCGCCGAGCCCGGGCCGGGCCACGACGTGCTCTCGGGTCGCTACGCCTTCTACGACGTGTACGCGTGCGGGGACGGCGGGTGGCTGGCCGTGGCCGCCATCGAGCCTCGTTTCTACGCGAATCTGTGCAAGGCGCTCGGGCTCGACGAGTGGATCCCCCGCCAGCGGGACGACGCGGTCCAGGACGAGATCCGGGCCGACTTCCGCGCGGCCTTCGCCGCCCGGGACCGCGACGACTGGCTGGCGGAGCTGGCCGCCGCCGATGCGTGCGTCTCTCCGGTCTACGACATCGCCGAGCTGGCCCGCGATCCCCAGTTCGCGGCGCGGGGCGCCTTCGGAGAGGCCCACCACCCCCAGCACGGCGCGTTCCGGCAGGTGGCGCCCGCCCTCGCGGGCATGGATCGAGTGCAGAGCCCCGTCGAGGTCGGCGGATCCGCCAGCGATGCCGAGGCGCTCCTGCGGGAGGTCGGGCTGCCGGCGGACGAGATCGAGGCGCTGTGCGCCAGCGGAGCCGTGGCGTGAAGGAGAGCAAGGGAGCGGAGATGGTGGACCTACCCGAGCAGGTCGTGAGCTGGATCGGACAGAGGCGCTACGAGATCGTCGGCGACTTCGACGTGGAACGCGGCTATGTCTCCACCTCCTGCGCCTCGGTCCAGAACGGAAACCCCCTGTACTGGGACGAGAAGGTGGCGAACGAGCTCACCGACGGCTGGATCGCGCCGCCGAGCATGATCTCGGTCTGGTTCCGGCCCCACGCCTGGGCGCCGGACCGCACCGAGCAGGCCCAGCCCCTGCAGGTGCACTTCGACTTGAAGGAGGCCCTCGACCTGCCCGAGGCGATCATGACCGACAACACCATCGTCTTCCGCGAGCCGGTGCGAATGGGGGACCGGCTCAAGACCTGGCAGGTGCTGCGCTCGGTCAGCGACCCCAAGACCACCAAGCTCGGTACCGGACGCTTCTGGGTGATCGACGTGGAGTACCAGAACCCGCGCGGCGAATCGGTGGGCACCGAGTCGTACACGGGCTTCGGCTACCGGAGGGGTGAGTGATGGCGGCCCCGGCACGGATCACCCTGGATCGGGTGAAGGTGGGCGACGCGCTTCCGGAGCTCGCGGTCGACGTCGATCCCACGACCGTCGTACTCGGCGCGCTCGCCAGCCGCGACTGGCGGCCCATGCACCACGACAAGGACTTCGCCCAGGAGCGCAACGGGACCGCGCACATCTTCATCAACACGCCGCACAACGCCGCCTACTTCGAGCGCTACATCACGGACTGGACCGGCCCCACCGGGCGGCTCGGGCGCATCCAGTTCCGCATGAAGGACTCGGTCTTTCCCGGCGACACCATGGTCTTCCACGGCGCGGTCGCGGGCGTCGGCACCGATGAGCGGGGCTGCGGCTGGATCGAGCTCGCCCTGAAGCTCACCGTGGGGGACAAGACGACGACGGAGTGCACGGCGCGCGTCGCCGTGCCCACCGGCAAGGGCGACAACCCCTGGAAGCGCAAGGGCGACGACTGGCAGCCCTGAACCCGAACGGAGAAGAGCGATGGACATCGACTTCAGCGAAGAGCAGCAAGTGCTGCGCGACATGGTGCGTGGGCTGTGCGCCGAGTACGCCCCCCTGGACGTGGTGCGGGAGATGGAAGACGACGCCAAGGGCTACCCCGAGGAGTTCTGGAAGCGGCTCGGTGAGCTGGGCCTCCTGGGCATCCTGATCCCCGAGTCGTACGGGGGCTCGGCGCAGTCGATGCTCGAAGCCGCCATCGTTTACGAGGAGTTCGGGCGCGCGCTGTCGCCGTCGCCCCACTTTGCGAGCGCCGTCGTCGCTGCGAGCTGCCTCCGGAAGGCCGGTAGCGATGACCAGAAGACCGAGTGGCTAGAGAAGATCGCCTCGGGCGAGGCGATTCTCACGCCGGCGTGGCTCGAGCCGGGGTCGGGCTTCGGGCCGAAGGGCGTGCAGCTCGCCGCCGCCGCGGACGGCGACGGGTTCGTCCTGAACGGCGTGAAGCGCCACGTCCTGTTCGCCAGCGCGGCGACCCGCATGGTCCTCCTGGCGCGCACTGGAGCCGGCGACGCCGACGTCGACCTCTTCCTCGTCGATCCCGTCGCCTCGGGTGTGACGCTCACCCAGGAGCGCAGCCTGGCGGGGGACACCCAGTACAAGGTGGAGCTCGCGGACGTTCGGGTTCCGGCATGCGACAGGATCGGCGCCGCGGGGAGCGGCTGGCAGACCTGGAACGGGGTCATGCTCGACGCCATCATCCTGCTGGCGGCCCAGGCCATGGGCGGCGCCGAGTACGCTCTTGAGATCACGGTCCAGTACGCGAAGGACCGGGTCCAGTTCGACAAGCCCCTGGGCGCGTTCCAGGCCATCGCCCACTACCTGGCGGACGCCGCCACCACCATCGACGGCGGCAAGACCCTGGTCTACGAGGCCGCCTGGGCCCGCGCCAACGGGAAGCCGGTCGATCGCCTCGCGCCCATGGCCAAGCTCTTCGCCTGCCAGACCTATCGGGACGTGACCGCCATGGCACAGCAGGTGTGGGGCGGCGTGGGCTTCACCATCGAGTACGACATCCAGCTCTACTTCCGCCGCGCCAAGCAGCTCCAGATCACCTGGTGGGACACCCGCACCCTCGAGGAGCGGGTGGCGGCGTCTGTGCTGGACGGGGACGCCTGACTGGGCCGCTAGAGCTCGAAGCGTCCCTTGCCCAACTGCTCCCGGATCGGCTCGAACTCGGGCATCAGCATGGCGCGCCGCTGCCAGTTGGCGCCGTCCACCACCATCGTGTGTCCGGTGACGTAGGACGCGTAGCGCGAGGCCAGGAATGTGGCGGCCCAGCCGAGCTCGCGCGGCTGGCCGACGCGACCGGCGGGTGCGCGGGTGTCCTCCTGCCGGCCGCGCTCGGGCACGCCGCGGATGGCTTCCACCTCGTCTTCGTGGGGGAAGAGGCCGGGGACCAGGCCGTTCACCCGGATGCCGTACGGCGCCCACTCGACGGCCAGGGTCTCGGTCATGTTCTTGACGCCGGCCTTGGCGGCGGCGGAATGCGCGAAGCCGGGGCCCCCGGTCCACGCGTAGGAGGCGCCGATGTTGACGATGGAGCCGGGCGTTCCGGCGGCGATGTGGCGGCGCCCGAACTCGCGCGAGCAGATGAAGGTGCCGTTCAGGACGATGTCCACCACGGTGCGCCAGGCGTTGGGACTCATGTCCTCGGCCGGCACCGGGAAGTTGCCCGCGGCGTTGTTGACCAGCGTTCCGGGCAGAGCGAGCTCCGCCTCGGTGGCGTCGAACGCCGCGGCCACCGTCTCGGGCTGGCGGATGTCGGCGGCGAACTCGAAGGCGCGCGCTCCGACCGACTCGACGGCGGCCACCCCCGCCACGCGGTGCTCGTCGTTGCGGCTCCAGATGGCGACGCTGGCGCCCAGCCGGGCGAACTCCAGGGCGATGGCCTTGCCGAGGCCCGTCCCGCCGCCAGTCACCACCACGGTCTCCCCGGCGAAGCTGTCCTTCGGCAGGGCCGAGGCGCCCAGCGCCGGCGGCTCCGGCAGACCCATGTGTCGCTCTCCCTCGAGGTCGCGTGGGCGTAGTCTCCCCTCGGCTGGCGGCCCCGTCAAATGGGTGCCGCGTGATACCCTTGGGTCCGAGGAGGCCACGCTTGGCACCGGGCGAGCGACGCGACGTCGATACGGGGACCGAAGAGCTCCTGTGCGCGATCGAGGATCGCGTTGCGATCGTCACCCTCAACCGTCCCGAGTCGCGCAACGCCCTCACCCTGGACTTGAAGCGCGCGCTGGTCGAGTGGATTCCCCGGCTGGGCGCGGACGAGGAGGTCGGCTGCCTGCTGCTCGCCGGGGCCGGCGGCGCCTTCTGCTCGGGCGGCGACACGAAGATGATGGCGCGGGACGGCACGCCCCCCTCCCGGGAGGAGCGGGTGAGTCAGCTCCGCTGGGAGCACGGCATTCCGCTGGCGATCCACCGGCTTCTCCATCGCCCTCGCCTGCGACATTCGCATCGCCGCGGAGAGCGCCTTCGTCACCACTGCCTACGCCCGGCTCGGGCTCTCCGGCGACTACGGCGGAAGCTGGTTCCTCACCCGGTTGGTCGGCACGGCGGTCGCGCGGGAGCTCTTCTTCACGGCGGAGCGGGTGAGCGCCGACGAGTGCGCGCGGCTCGGCATCGTCAACCGAGTGGTCCCGGACGCGGATCTCGAGAAGGAGTCCCTCGCCCTGGCCAAGCGCATCGCCTCGGGACCGCCGATCGCGCTCCGCTTCATGAAGGACAACCTGAATCGCGCCCTGGGCGACGACCTCGCCAGCTGTCTCGACCGGGAGGCCGAGCGCATGGTGGAGGGCGCCCTGACCGAGGACTATCTGGAGGCCGTAGCGGCCTTCGTGGAGAAGCGGGCGCCGGTCTTCCGCGGCCGCTGAGAACGCAGAGAGGTCCATGAGCGAACAGACGATCACGCTCGAGTTCGACGGCCCGGTGGCCGTCATGAGCAACAACCGGCCCGAGAAGCACAACGCCGCCAACGATGCCATGGACGCCCGTCTCTGGGAGTGCCTGGAAGAGCTCCACGGCAGGGATGGCCTGCGCGCAGTGGTCTGGCGGGGCAACGGCAAGTCCTTCTCGTCGGGCCGCGACGTGACGGAGCTCGGCGTGCGCACCGAGGACATCAGCGATCTCGAGTTCATCGAGCGCGGACACCGCGGAACCCAGAAGTTCTTCACGCTCCCGGCGCCCATCATCGTGGCCCTCAAGGGCTGGGTGATCGGGGGATCCTTCGAGCGGTCCCTCCTGTGCGACATGCGCGTGGCGGGGGAGAGCGCGCGCATGCGGCTGCCGGAGATCCTGCACGGCGTGGTGCCGGACACGGGGGGCACGGCGCGCCTGGTGCAGATGGCCGGTCACGGCCTGGCGGCGGACCTGGCGCTCACCGGCCGGGTGATGGACGCGGAGGAGGCGCTCCGGCACGGGGTGGTCTCCCGCGTCGTGCCCGACGACGTGCTGGACGAGACGGTCCTCGAGATCGCGCACACCATCGCCAAGGCACCGGCGTTCACGGTGAAGATGTTCCGACGCTCGCTCAGTCGGCTGGTCGACCCCGCAGTGAAGGCGTCGATCCAGGAGGAGGCGGTGACCCAGTCCATGGTCTTCGCCTCCGAAGACTACGCGGAGATGAAGGCGGCGCGCGCCGAGCAGCGGGAGCCCAAGTACCGGGGGCGCTGAGGGTCGGAGGATCCGATGCGACGGTTCAGGGGCGCAGCGTGGTGCGGCGCGGTCCCCGGCGCGCGGCCAGCTGGGGCCCGATCTGGTCGATCCAGTCGCACAGGACCGGGCGCGTCTCGCGGGGATCGATGAGATCGTGCACGCCGAAGTCCTCGGCGCGGGGGAAGACCGACTGCGCCGCGGCGATCTCGTCCTCGAGCTCCCGGCGCCGGCGCTCCGGGTCGTCGGAGGCGGCGATCTCCCGGCCGTACGCCAGGGCCACGCCGCCCTCGACCGGCATGGAGCCACTCTCGGTCGAGGGCCAGGCCACGGCGGTGGGCGCGGCGCCCAGGTGGATGCCGGCCGCCACGCCGAACGACTTGCGGATGATCACGGCCATCCAGGGCACGGTGGTCTGTAGCACCGCGAACATGGCCGCCATGCCGTAGCGGATCGTTCCGGCGCGCTCGGCGTCGGAGCCGATTGCGAAGCCGGGCTCGTCGACGAAGCTCACCAGGGGCAACCCGAAGTTGTCGCAGGTGTCGACGAAACGGCGGATCTTCTGGGCGCCCTCGGCGGTCATCGCGCCGCCGGACTGGAAGCAGTCGTTGGCGAGAACCCCGACGGGGTGCCCCTTCAGCCGCGCCAGCCCCGTGATCTGGCTGCGGCCGTAGAGCGGGGACAGCTCGAAGAAGGAGCCGCGATCCACCACGGCCTCGATCACCCGGCGCATCTTGTAGGCGCGCCGCCGGTTGCGCGGTACCACCGAGAGGAGCGCCTCCTCGCGCCGGTCCGGGGGATCGTCGGACTCGGCGACCGGAGGTGCCTGCCAGGCGTTGCTGGGCAGATAGGACAGGAAGCAGCGGATCTGCCGCCAGGCGTCGGCCTCGTCCTCGGCCACGTTGTCCACGACGCCGCTGCGCAGGTGAACGTCGGCGCCGCCCAGCTCCTCCTTGGTCACCACCTCGCCGAGTGCGCGCTCCACCAGGGCGGGGCCCCCGGTGAGGACCTGGGCGGTGTCCCGGGTCATGAGCGAGAAGTGGGAGGCGACGAGTCGAGCCGCGGGGAAGCCGGCCACCGGCCCGAGCGCGGCGCACACCACGGGCACCGACGCGAGCGCCTCCACGCACAGGAGGTTCAGCGACGGCGGCGCCACCATGTCGTAGCCCGAGCGGCCGCGCACGCCGCTGGCGCCCTCGATGGTCGCGCCGCCGGCTTCGAGCAGTCGCACCAGGGGCACGCGCCGCCGGATCGCCAGCTCGTCGGCGTAGTGTCCCTTGCGCAGGCCCACCGCCGAGTAGGCCGCGCCGCGGATCGTGAAGTCGTCGCCGCACACCACGGCGGGACGCCCGTCGATTCGCGCCATGCCCACGACGACGTTGGCCGGCGTGAACGACTCGAGGCGTCCCTCGTCGTCGATCTCGGCACGACCGGCGATACCGCCGATCTCGGAGAAGCTCCGGGCGTCGACCAGGGCGTCGATGCGCTCGCGCACCGCGAGCCGGCCGCGCGCGTGCTGCCTCTCGACGGCCTCGTCGCCGCCGTGCTTGCGCGCCAGCTCCCGGCGTCGTTCGAGCTCGTCGACCTCTGGCTTCCAGCTCACGCGGCGACTATAACTGAACTCCGCGAAGGTCCGGCGAGCGCGAATTCGCCGCGGATCTGCTGGCAGGAGGAGAGGCCGATGTCCACCACCGCCGAGCTCGAGGCGCGCGTTCGTGCCCTCGAGGAGCGTCTCCACGCCGTCGAGGGCCGGCAGGCGATCGAGAACCTGAAGGCGCGCTACGGCGAGCTGGCGGACCGGCGTTACCGGCGCGGGGGCGGGGTGGTCGACTCCGACGAGCTGGCGAGGGTGGCCCGCGAGATCGGCGCGCTCTTCACCGAGGATGCGGTGTGGGACGGTGGCGCGACCCTCGGGCTGTGCGAGGGCCGGGCGGCCATCGTCGAGCGCATGGCCCAGCCGACACTTCAGTTTGCCTGGCACTACTTCCTGAAGCCCCAGATCGCCGTCGACGGAGACACGGCTCGGGCCACCTGGGACGTGCTGGCGCCGTGCACCACGACCGACGGGAGAGCGCACTGGATGGCGGGCGTGGAGGAGGACGAGTACCGGCGCGTCGACGGCACCTGGCTCCACTCGCGAATGCGCCTCGACCCGGTCTTCTTCGCGCCCTACGACCGCGGCTGGGGACGCCAGCAGAGGCGAGACTGAGCGTCAGTCGGTCCGCGCCAGGCCGAGTGCCGCGCGCGTCGTGTCCGCCGCTCGGCGCGCCGCCTCGTCCATCGGGAGCGCGGCCAGCGTGTCGGAGAAGACCTCGACACCCAGGGGCGCCGGAGATCCGATCTCGCGCAGGATGCGGAGCAGGGACGGGAGGTCGATGTCGCCCTCGCCGGGGAGGAGCCTCCGCCGCAGGGTCTCCTCCACCGGGTTCGCCTCGGTTGCGGCGGGCGCGTCGCTCAGCTGCACGGCGAGGACTCGCTCGCCCGGCAGCTCGCACAGCCGCTCGTCGGGAACCGCGCCGCGGAAGTGGTGCCAGGTGTCGAGCATGATCCCGCCATTGCGGCGCCCGGCCGCCTCGGCGATGGCCAGCGCGGCGAAGGCGTCGGCCACCGGGGTCCAGGGCAGGAACTCGAGGTGGACGAGCAGGTCGTGTCCCGCGGCCCGGTCGCACAGACCCGCGAAGCTCTCGACCAGGCTGTCGGTCTCTACCGGCTCGTCGGTGTAGACGACTGCGTTCAACGAGCGCGCGCCCAGCGCATCGGCCACCCGGTAGAAGTCGTCCTCGCCGTAGCGGAAGAAGCCGACGCCCTCCGCGCTGACGCCCGAGCCGGTTGCAGTTCCAGTGGCGGGCTCGCTTCCGGGGAGCCAGCGCAGGAGCGGGTCCACCTCGGCCACCCGGAGGCCGTGGTCGGCGAGGATCGCGCGCAGGTCGGCTTCGGAGAGTCCCTTGGCGCGGGCCGCTTCGAAGTCGTCCACGAACACCGAGATCCCGGCAAAGCCCGCCGCAGCGGCCGCCGCGGCGCGCTCGGCGAAGGGCGCGCGCGGGCCGGTGCCCGCGCACAGGACCAGGTCTTCGGGGCCGAGCATCGAGATCTCGTTCACGCTTGTGTCTGGGCTGGGGCCTGAGCGTCGCGATTCCGGTGCACGACGACCCATAGCGCCCACCCGATGCAGATCCCGAGCAGCCCCATGGCCAACAGGGCACACAGGAACTGGGTGTAGTCGGGTCCGAGGTAGAAGAGGTGGATTCCGTGCAGGGCCGCGGCGAGAGCGAGCACGGCAACCGGGACGATCGCCCCTCCGAAGAGGGGAAGGACGGCCAGCATAATCCAGTAGTAGGCCACGGGAGTCGTCAGCGCGAAGATGGGGATCACGCCCAACACCCCGGCCCGGTCGAGCCGTGAGCGCCACATGGCGACGGCGGCAAGAGCGAGGAGCCCCACTCTCAGCGTGCACCTTGCGATCCAGCGTTCGTCCAGGACCCGACTGGGGTCCAGCACGGTGTACTGCGGCCATTCCAAGCTCGCCAGGAGGAAGCCGGGGCCCGTGATGACGAGGGTGTCCGAGCCGACGAGATTCCCTCCTGTCAATCCGACGTACAGCTGCATCCGCTCGGCGAACTCGATCCAGGCCTGCGGCCCTCGCCCGGCCAGTGCACCGACCACCAGTCCCAGAACCAGGACGGCCCCGAAGCCCGCGGCCAGCCGGAGCGCCCAGCGAGGAAGCTGGCCTCGCATGACGCTTCTCCCCGCTAGCAACAGGGGGCCGGTCAGGAACAGGACGGGGAAGACCCGAACGAGCGTGGCGTACGCGAAGCAGGCTCCCGCACTGGCGAAGCGCTCCCGCTTCAACATGCAGATCCCCACCACGACGCTCACCAGCCAGTCCAGGCGCAGGAAGGCGCCCAGGAAGACGTACGGCCAACCGTACCGGAGGCCGCAGATGGCGAGGGCGAGACATCCGATCCGGTATCCGTAGGTGCGGAACACGACCACGAACATGCCGAGCAGGAGGACGAGATCGAGGCCCGCCAGGAGAATCCACGAGGCATAGCCGGGTGGCAGCGGGCCGGAGAAGACCCGCGCCACGAACGTCCAGGCAGGGCTGGGATTGAAGCCATGGTCGGACCGGATGTACTGCCAGAAGGCAGACGTGGTGTTTGCCGTGTAGACGCGATGATCCGACTCGAAGAGCTGCCACCTCTCCGGCGTGAAGCGGCGCATCACGTCCGTCATGTGGGCCATGTGCTCGGAAGCCACGGTCAGCTCGTTGGTACGCAGGTCGCGGATCGCCGGAGCGATCGGTGTGTCGGGATATTCTCTGAGCTGGGCCGCATACGACGCGGCATAGATCCCGTCGAACCCGAGCTCCGGGAAATACTTGGATCCGAGCTGATAGTGGAAGAGCTCCCAGCGGTTCACGAAGCCCTCGTCGAAGTGGTGGCGAAGGCTTCCGAAGTTGAAGAACGCGGCCAGGCCCACCGCGGCGGCCAGCCCGAAGGCCCACGGCTCGAAGCGTCGGAGCGAGGGGAGCCGGACCGCGAGGATCGCCAGGACGACCACGGCACCCAGGACGAAGCGGAGTCGGATGTCCTCGGGGAACTCCATGGGATATGCCGTCAGTCCACGTAGCCGAGAGCGCGCAGGCGATCGAGAGTCTCGGGCGACAGGTGGTCGAGGCGATCGTCCCCAGTGGAGCCCTGGCCTGCATCGAGCTCGGGCCGCGCGTGGAGCCATTCCACCGTTGCCTGCTGCAGGCGGTTGGCAACCTCGCGATGCTCGGACGCCACGTCCCGCCTCTCCCCGGGGTCCGCCTCGGTGTCGAAGAGCTCGAAGCTGTCGGGCTCGATGTTCCAGATGCCCTTCCAGCGCCCCTCGACCACGCTGACGTTGAAGTCGCCCCGCTGCTCCTTCGCGGGCCGGTAGTAGTTTCTCCGGTTGATGCGAACGGAGGTGACCACGGGCTCCTCCGGAGCACCCGCGTCGGGCTGTTTCAGCAGGTCGAGGAAGCTCCGCCCGATGTCGTTCTCCGTCAGGTCGCGCCGTCCCAGGTAGTCGAGGATCGTGGGCATCACGTCCACCAGAGTGACGGGTGCATCAACGCGGATACCCCCGGCCTGATTGGCCGGAAAGCGCCAGATCATGGGGATCCGCACGAGCTCGGCGTACAGCGACTGCGAGTGGCCGACTCCCCGATGCTCGAAGAACTCCTCGCCGTGGTCCGAGGTGACGATCAGGAGCGTCCGCTCCCAGAATCCCATCTCCTTGAGCAGGGATATGATCTGCCCGAGGTTCGCGTCCGCCCAGGCGACGCTCGCGTCGTACAGGACGTCGATGGCCTTGCGGTCTCGAGAGAGCCGTTGTCTCGCGGTGTCCTGCTGGTCCGAATTGTCTCTCGTGCCGGGGGCGAGTCCCGCGTCGCGATCCGCGCGGAGAAGATCCAGGAGCAGCTCCGTATCGCGGGTGATGCGCTGATGGAGGGCGGGCTGCACCCGTCCAAAGCGCTGGACGAGCTCCGCAGGCGGGCGAAAGGGTGCGTGTGGCTCTGCGGTGTGGACGTACAGAAAGAAGGGGCCCGCCCCGACGCCGCGAAGCCAGCGGCCCACGAACAGGGGTCCCGCCTTCACTCCAAAGTGGTCGTAGCCGCGGCGGATTCCCGAGGCTTCGGCGGTCGGATTGACGACGAACCCACCCGTGGCGAACCCGAGCTCGCCCAGCCGCTCGGGGAGCGTCGAGAGCCCCTCGCCGATCTGTTGTCCCAGGAAGAGGACGCCGTGGTCGACGGGATAGGTGGCGGTCATCAGCGACGCGATCGATGGCAGCGTCCACGGAGCGGGCGCGTAGGCGTTGTCGAAGACCACTGCGTCCCGTGCCAGGGCGTCGATGTTCGGGGACGTCGGCCGTGGGTAGCCGTAGACGCCCAGCCGATCGCGCCGCAGCGTGTCGATCAGGTAGATCACGATGTGGACCGGCTCCTCGCCCGGACTCGGCGCGACCGCATTCCGCTCGCAGGCTGGCAGGAGTGCGAAAGCGGTGAGCCAGAGGCCCGAGAGAAGGCGGAGCGCTCCAGCGGACTGCATCTCGCTCATGATACGGGAGCGCCGGGCTCCTGGGCATCCGCGACGAGCTGTCGCCGCGCGTCCTCGCGGAGCTGCCCCTTGGCCACCTTGCCTCCCGCGCTGCGCGGCAGCGCGTCGACGACGACGAGCCGTTCGGGGAAGGTCTCGACGCTCACCCGGCGCTCGGCCAGGTGCGCAGTGAGCTCGTCCAGGGTGAGGTGCTGCCCGGGCTGGAGCTCGACGTAGACGCAGACGCGCTCGCCGAAGACGGGGT
>JAPUKG010000141.1 GCA_027295775.1 Pseudomonadota bacterium | reverse complement strand
CCGCGACGTGCCGCTCCAGCGGAGCGCTCCCGGCCGCCGCCGTGACCATCGCCCTGCTGGCCGCACCCCACTTCGCGTACGGCGGAGGCTCGCAGCGCGCCGACATTCCGCTGTCCTTCTTCGGGCTGGGAACCGCCGTGGCGCTGGCCGGCTACGCGCGGGAGCGCACCTCCGGCCTGCTGGTGCTGGCGGGCGTGCAGATCGGCTGCGCCGCCTGGACCAAGAACGAGGGCCTGCTGTTCGCGGCGGTCGTCACCGCCGCCTGGCTCGCCACGGACGGACGCCGCGAGCTCCGCCGGCTGGGGCTCCTGGCCGCCGGCGCTGCGCCTTTCGCCCTCGCCCTGCTCCACCACAAGCTGACGTGTGGCGGTGTCACCGATCTGGTGGCCGCCCAGGGGGCGGACACCTGGCAGCGGCTCGGCGATCCCGGGCGCTACGCGCTGATTGCCCGGGCGTTCGCCCGAGAGGGGGGCTACTACGCGGCGGCGGCCCTCGCGCTCGGGGTCGGGCTGCGCCGGCGAGAGCGCGGCGGCGAGCGCCGCAACGACCCGGCCCGGTTCATTCCCTGGACCCTGGCCGGCATGCTGCTGGGCTACGCCGGGACCTATCTGCTGACCCCCCACGACCTCGGCTGGCACCTCTGGAGCTCGCTGGAGCGGCTCCTCGTCCAGCTCTGGCCCATGACGCTCTTCTACGTAGGCCTGAGGGCTCGCTGACGGCCCCCCTTCGGGGATTCGGCCCCACCGCGAGCGCCGGCAGTTTCCCCGTCAACCCAAGCAGTGGTTCAGCCGATTCCACGAGCGGCATGCCTTCGTCGTGGATCGCGTACGCCGGACCCCCGCTGATCACCAGCGCGCTGCTGGTCGGCCTGTCCCTGTACGTGTGGCTGCACCGCGCGAGTCCGCTCGGACGCCACTACGTGGCCATGCCCCTCTCGATCGCGGTCTGGGCCTTCGGCTACGGCCTGGGCGTCCTGGTGGACGGCCTCGACGCGAAGATCGTGACCGCCGTGATCTCGTACCTGGGAATCGTCTCCATCGCGCCGTCGATCTTCGTGGTCGCCCTGTACGCGACCCACCTCGAGCGCTGGATCCGGCCGCAGAACCTCCTGGCGCTCGGGGCGATTCCGGCGCTGACGGTTCTCCTGGTCGCGACCAACGAGCTCCACGGCCTGGTCTGGACCAGCATCCGGCTCGACAGCGACGGACCCTTCCCCACCCTCGCGGTGACCCACGGACCCGGCTTCTGGCTCCACGCTGTCTTCGCCCAGCTGACCTTCATCGGTGCAGCGGTCCTGATGGGCGGGAAGTACGTGCTGCAGTGGCGCCGCTACCGCACCGAGGCGGTTGCGGTCGGTGTCGGCTTCAGCTCGGTGCTCGCCCTCAGCTGGCTCGCCCTCCAGGGCTTCGATCCCTTCCCGGACGTGGCGCTCGCCCCCATCGCCTTCGCCGCCGTGGGCATCATCCTCCTGTGGGGGGTCCAGCGCGAAGGCGTCCTCGACGTTATCCGCATCGCGCGAAGTGCCATCGTCGAGGACATGAGCGACGGCGTGGTCGTGGTCGACATGCGCAACCGCCTGCTCTACGCGAACGGCGCGGCCAGTCGCCTGCTCGCGATCCCCGGGAAGACGCTCGGCCACCCGATCGAGGAGGCGTTCGCCCAGAAGCCGGACCTGGTCGAGCTCTTCCGCGGCGCCATCCGCGGGCGCAGCGAGATGGCGATCGGCGAGGGGGAAACGCGCGCCATCTACGACCTCCAGATCTCACCCCTCACCGGCGCGCGCGGGCAGTACACCAGCCGAATCCTGGCGCTGCGCGACATCACGGACCGCAAGCGGGCCGAAGAGGACCTGCGCCGCGAGTCGGCGTACGTAAAGCTCCTGCAGGAGGCGGCGGTGGCAGCCCACCAGGCCACCACCATCGACGAAGTGCTGAGCGTGTGCATTCGCCTCGTGTGCCAGACCACGGGCTGGCCGGTGGGCCACGTCTACGTGCCCGCAGACGACGGCTCCGGCGAGCTCGCGCCCACGTCGATCTGGTACCTCTCGGATCCCGAGCGCTTCGAAGCCTTCCGGGCGGTGACCGAGAAGACACGCTTCGCGCCGGGGGTAGGGCTTCCGGGCCGGGTGCTCTCCACTGGCGCCCCCGCCTGGATCGTGGACGTCAACCTGGACCCGAACTTCCCCCGCTCCCGACTCGCCGACGACATCGGTGTGAAGGCCGGCCAGGGCGTGCCGGTGAAGATCGGCGACGAGCTGACGGCGGTGCTCGAATTCTTCAGCACGGACGCGGTCGAGCCCGATGAGAAGATGCAGGAGGTGCTGACGCACATCGGCAGCCAGATCAGCCGGGCCACGGAGCGGCTGCGCGCGGAGCAGCGGATCCGGGCCCTCGCCTACTACGATGTCCTCACCGGACTGCCCAACCGCCAGCGCTTCCAGAAGACGTTGAGCCGCGCCCTCGAGTCGGCGCACTGCACCGGGCGGCCCATGGGCCTCCTCTTCCTCGACCTCGATCGCTTCAAGCGGGTGAACGACACCCTTGGCCACAGCGTCGGCGACCAGCTCTTGCGCGGGGTAGCCGAGCGCTTCGAGCGCTGCGTGCGGCTCACGGACACCGTGGCGCGGCGCGGCACGAACACCCGCGAGTCGACCATCTCGCGCCTGGGTGGCGACGAGTTCACGGTGTTGCTGTCCGAGGTGGCGCAGCCGCTGGACGCGGCGCGGGTGGCGCAGCGCATCCTCGAGACCCTGGACGAGCCCTTCCAGATGGGGCAGCACACGGTCTTCACCAGCGCCAGCATCGGGATCGCGATCTACCCCCAGGATGGGGAGGACGCAGACACCCTGCTCCGCAACGCCGATACCGCCATGTACCACGCCAAGAGCGAGGGCCGGAACAACTACCAGTTCTACACCGCGTCGCTGAACGCGGCGGGCGCCCGGAAGCTCCACCTGGAGAGCCGTTTGCGCGGAGCGGTGGAGCGCGGGGAGCTCTCGCTCCACTACCAGCCCATTCGCAACACGATGGACGCGACGGTGACGGGCGCCGAGGCGCTGCTGCGTTGGCGCGATGCCGAGTACGGCGAGATCTCGCCCGAGGAGTTCATCCCGATCGCCGAGGAGACCAGCTTGATCGGCTCCATCGGCGAGTGGGTGCTCCAGCAGGCCTGCCACCAGTGTCGCGTCTGGCAGGAGGAGGGCTACCGGCCCGTGCGCATGGCGGTGAACCTGTCGGGCCACCAGCTCCGCCATCCCGGCGTGGTCGAGACGGTGCGGCGGATCCTGACCGAGGAGAACCTGTCTCCGGCACTGCTCGAGCTCGAGATCAGCGAGCGGACCATCATCGACGACGACGACTCCACCAACACGCTGCTCCAGCAGCTGAACGAGCTGGGGGTGGGTCTCGCCCTGGACGACTTCGGAACCGGCTACTCCTCGCTGTCCTATCTGAAGCGCTTCCCGCTCGACCGGGTGAAGATCGACCGCTCGTTCCTGGGCGAGATTCCGACGAATCCGGACGACGGGGCGCTGACCACGGCCATCATCGCCATGGCCCACAGCCTGCGGCTGGCGGTGGTGGCGGAAGGCGTCGAGAACGCCGAGCAGCTGGAGTTCCTGCGCGAGCGCGGCTGCGACGAGATCCAGGGCTACCTGCTGAGCCCGGCGGTGCCGGCCGCGGAGTTCGTGCGCTTCCTCGAGCGCGAGAAGGACGAGGAAGACCCGACCGACGCCTGAGGCGCCCTGTACGGTGTATAAGGGAGGGTCCGGCTCGGCCCCTCCCCCCAGGGGGGACCGCGAGCCGTTGAGGTCGCCCCCCGTGTCTCCGCTGCTGCCCATCCTCGCCGCCGCCCTGCTCGCTCTCCCCGGCCTCGCCTCCGCCGACCACATCACGCGCATCCTGGACGCCTCGGGCACCCAGCACTTCCTGGACGGCGCCCGGGGCGTGGCCGTGGACGCCGGCGGCACCGTCTACGTCACCGGCTTCAACAACGCCACCGCCTTCGCCATCGATCCCGCCGGCACGATCACAGCGCTCATCGACGCCACCGGCGACGGCCAGGGCAACGACCTCCGACGACCGCGCTCGGTGGGAGTGGACGACGCGGGCAACGTGTACGTGAATGGCGGAACGGGGAACGACAGCGTGTTCCGGATCGAGCCTTCGGGCGCCATCACGCGGATCCTCGATCGGAGCGGAGACGGCGCCGGGAACACGCTGTACGAGTGCTACGAGATCGCCGTCGCCGGCGACGGAACCGTGTACGCGGTGGGTGTGGTGAGCGACAACGCCTTTCGCGTGGATCCGGGCGGCTTCGTGACCGAGATCATCGACGCCACCGGGGACGGGGCCGGGAACGCACTCCACATGGCCGGCGGCGTGGCAGTGGACGCGGACGACAACGTCTACGTAGTCGGCCGCGGCAGCGACAACGGCTTCAAGATCACGCCCG
>JAPUKG010000140.1 GCA_027295775.1 Pseudomonadota bacterium | reverse complement strand
CCAGGCTCTGAGCGGTGACCAGGCCGCAGCCGTAGTCGCAGTCCGCCGCCAGTGTGCGCTCGATGAAGACGGAGATCTCCTGGGGCGTGGCGAACGGGAGATCGCCCGGGATATAGAGGACGAAGCGATCCAGGTCCGCCTCCTCCGGATCACGGCCCTGGCCGGGATCGCCGGACAACACCCGGCGAAACGCCTCCCAGGAGTTCTCGAGCAGGTTCCCCAGCTGCGGCACGATGTACAGGGGCTTCACGATCTCGGCGGCCACGTCGTCGCGCCCCAGCGCGGCAGCCAGCCGATCCGGGTCCCCCACCACCCAGACCTCGGAGACCTCGGGCACGCGCTGGAGGGTCGCCACCACCTGCGCCACCAGGGGCCGGCCCCCGAGCTCGAGGTACACCTTGCTCTCGCCGTAGACCCGCTTGGTGGCGTGTCCGTCGCCGGCAGTGACGATCGCGGGAATCGACACGGCAGGCCTACCGGTGACAATCGCGCGAAATGACACGGCGGGCCTACCCGTCGGTTTCCTCGAGGATGAAGATCACCTGGAGGGTGACGAGGAACTCCGTGATCTTCCCGTCCTCGACTCGTGCCTTCTCCTCCAGCACCTGGAGCCCCGTGATCTGACGCAGCGTCTTGGAGGCCCGTTCGAACCCGCACTGGATGGCATCCTGCCAGCTCTTCTCGGATGCCGCGGTAATGGTGGATACGGACGCAATCGCCATCTCAGGCCTCCTACCAGTGCATCTCCGTCTCGGGCGCCATGTCGAAGACCAGGCGCAGCCGGACGCGGTACTCGAGGATGCGGCCGTCCTCGACCTTGACCCGCTTCTCGAGCACCTCGATCCCGGTGATGCCGCGAAGCGTGCGGTGGGCGCGCTCGACGACACTGTGCGCCGCCTCTTCGAACCCCGCGGGCGAAGAGCCGATTAGCTCGCTGACCTTGCTGACCCACATATCTTCGAAGCCCAGCTTAGTGCCGCGATTCACACCCGGCTAGCATCATTGCCCGTGGGGAGCGGATTGCTCGACCTCTTCGTCTTCTCGAGCGTCTGGGTGGCGTGCGCCGCGGCCGCGTTGGCCCTGGCCGCGTGCCCGGCCATGGGGGTGCCGCTGCACGGCGGCGCCGCGGGGCTCGCCTTCTTCGGGACCCTGGTGATCTACAACGTCGATCGCCTGCGCGACGTGGATCGGGATCGAGCGACGTCGCCGGAGCGCGCGGCGTTCATCTGCGCACACCGGCGCGCCCTGTGGCTAGCGGTGGGGCTGGCCGCGGGGGGGAGCGGCCTGCTCGCCTGGCGGCAGACCCCGCCGGTCTGGGGGCTGCTGGCGGCGGTACTGGTGCTCGGGCTGCTCCACCGGCGCCTGAAGCACGTCCCCTTCCTGAAGGAGGCCTACCTGATCGCCGCCTGGCTCGGGGTGGTGGTGGGAGTTCCAGCGCTGGCGTCGCACGGGGCGGCCGGCGAGGGCTGGGTCATCGGCGTGGTGGGCGGGGCGCTCGGGGCCAACGTGATTGCATCGAATCTCCGCGCTCCCCAGAACGCCGCGGGCCAGCTCGGGCAGCGGGCGGCCCTGGCCACAGCAGCCGCCTTTGCCCTGGGCGCGGCGGTCCTGGCCTTCCTGGGTTCCCCCTCCGTCTGGCCCCTGGCGGCCGTGCCGCTGGCCACCCTGGCCAGTCTGCTGGCCTTCCGCCCGGGTGAACGCTATGGACTCGTGGTCGTCGATGGCGCCCTCCTCGTCGGCGCGCTCGCGGCTCTCGCCTTGTCCCACCCCCTCTGTTGGGCGGGCGGGGCGGGCTCGGCGGGCTGAACGCGAACTCGTTCCCAGAGCCTCCGCTCGAAACCGTGAGCATGGGCTACGACGCACCTCTCGATGGGTGACAAGGCACCGGCCCGACTGGTCCTGGTGGACCAGGACATGGAGGTCGAGACCCTCCTGCCCTTCGCCGGCGGATGCGCCGCCGTCTACTCGGCCCGGGCGCCCGACAGGGACGGCGCCAACGAGGACGGCGCGCTGGTGGCGGCCTTCGACGCGAGCTCGGGAGTGCTCGCGGTGGCAGACGGGCTCGGCGGTCGGCCCGCCGGGGAGAACGCGTCGGAGTTGACGCTCCAGCGGCTCGCGGATGCGGTGACGCGCACCGGCGGACCCAGCCGGAGTGCCGTGCTCGACGGCATCGAGCGCGCCAACGAGGCGGTCATGGCCCTGGGCATCGGCGCCGCCACCACCCTCTCGGTCGCCGAGATCGCCCGGGACCGGCTTCGGCCCTACCAGGTGGGGGACTCGGCCATCCTGGTGGTGGGACAGCGGGGCGTGGTCAAGCTCCAGACCCTGTCGCACTCCCCGGTCGGCTACGCGCTCGAGTCGGGCCTGCTGGACGAGAAGGATGCGCTCCACCACGAGCAGCGCCACCTGATCTCGAACATGGTGGGCGCGGCGGACATGCGAATCGACGTGGGGAGCACCATCCGGCTGGCTCCGCGAGACACGGTGCTGCTGGCCACGGACGGGCTGCTCGACAACCTGAGCCAGGCGGAGATGATCGACCGCATCTGCACCGGACCGCTGTCCGAGGCGGCGCGTCGCCTCGCCTCGGTCTGCGCGCACCGCATGCGGACGCCCAGCAACGGGCACCCTTCCAAGCCCGACGACCTGACCTTCATCCTGTACCGACCGACCGCGTAGAGACCCTTGACCCCGGCCGCCGCGGTTTGCTTGAATGCCGCGCACCCCATGCCCCGAACCACCGCAGCGCTTCGCCGAGGCTCGATGCTCGGCAAGTACCGGCTCGAGAAGCGTCTCGGGCGCGGCGCGTTCGCCACCGTCTGGAAGGCGCGGGACACCGTCGAGAACCGCCATGTGGCGGTCAAGATCGCTCTGCCCGAGCTGGTCGAAGAGTACGGTCGCGAGAAGCTGGAGCACGAGGCCCGCGTCGCCAGCCGCCTCTCCCACCCCAATATCGTCAGCGTGCGCAACGCCGACTGGATCGACGGCCAGTTCGTGATCGCCACCGACCTGGCGGTCAAGAACCTGGCCGACTCGCCGGGCGTGCGGCGCTCGGGCGCGGCCGCGCTCCGCGTGATCCGCGACACGGCGGCGGGTCTCGCCTACGCCCACGCCCAGAAGATCCTGCATCGGGACGTGAAGCCCGAGAACATCCTGCTCTTCGCCGACGGCCACGCAGCGATCTGCGACTTCGGGGTGTCGCGCTTCGCGAAGGGGCCGACCCGGACCTACACCGAGGCCGGCACCCTGGGCTACATGGCCCCGGAGCAGGCGTACGGCCGCCCCCGCTTCACGTCGGACGTCTTCTCCCTGGGTCTGATCGCCCTGGAGCTGGTGACGGGCATCCTGCCGTCCTGGCCCTTCGACTGGCCCCCCGAGAACCACCGGCGCTTCCGGGAGCGGGTGCCCGAGCCGGTCCAGAAGGTGCTTCGCAAGGCCGCCGCCTTCGAGCCGCGCAACCGCTATCCCGACGCGCTCGCCTTCCACAAGGCCCTCGAGGCCGCGTTCCGCAAGGTGGAGGACGCGCCGCGGCGCTCGACCCGGCGCAGGCGCAGGCGGGCGGCCGCGTCCCCGTCCTCGCTGGCCGTCGAGGCCAATCGGTTCCGCCGGCGCCACGGCGCGAGCCTGGGCATGCGCTATCGCTGCTTCCGCTGCGACGGAGCCATCTCCGAGGCGATGTCCTTCTGTCCCTGGTGCGGCAGCGGCGACAACTCCTTCCGCCATGTCAGCGCCTACCCGCTGGTGTGTCCCGAGTGCGAGCGGGGCGTGCGACCCGAATGGACCGCCTGTCCCTGGTGCTATCCGGGTCGGCTGGAGGGCAACGGTCGACCGCCCCGCGCGGACCCGCGGGCCGAGCGCCGCTGCAGCCGCAGGGAATGTCCCGGAGAGCTCCAGCCCTTCATGCGCTACTGCCCGATCTGCAAGCAGAAGCCCCGCCGCGTCTGGTCCCATCCGGAGCTGCCGCACCGCTGCCCGCGCTGCCGCTGGCCCGTGTCCC
>JAPUKG010000014.1 GCA_027295775.1 Pseudomonadota bacterium | reverse complement strand
CCGAGCGAACGGGGTGGTTGTAGGGCTTGGGCGCCAGCCGCACGCCGTAGCCGAGACGGATGTTCTCAGTACGAGCGGCCACTGCGCCGTACAGAACCTCGGGGTTCGAGCAGTGCGAGAACTCCTCGAGGAAGTGGTGCTCCACGGTCCAGAAGGCGTGGAAGCCCATCTGATCGCCCAGGATCGCCTGCTTCAGCGTGTTCTGGTACGCCAGAAGCTCACTCTCCCGGGACCAGGGGCGCGCCACGGGAATCTCGTAGAACAGGGCGAACTTCACTCGGAGCCTCGGCCGGTTGCTCGGGCCGCCAAGCTTATCACCTCCCTGGGCCCAGCGTCGTGTAGGATGGCCCGCGCGGGTCCACAGCCTCGAATTCGGGGTTCCCATCCTCGACTTCAGATTGGAGGGACGCCCGTGGCGGTCCTGCTCAATCCCCTGGATCCGGAGTTTCAGCAGTATCCGTACGACAAGTACACGGAGCTGCGTCGGGATGCCCCGATCTACCGGCACCCGGCGGGATTCATCGGCGTCAGCCGCTACCGCGATGTCGTTCAGGTGCTGACGACCCCCGAGCTCTTCTCCTCCAAGGCGATGGGGGGAATGGACATGCCAGCCGGGACGACCGACCTCAATCCCTCCCACGGGTCCCTGATCGGGAAGGACCCCCCGGTGCACACGAAGATGCGAAACGTCGTCAACCGCGGATTTACGCCGCGGCGCATCGGCAAACTCGAGCCCCGGATCCACGAGGTGATCGACGAGCTGTTCGCCGAATTCGCCGGCACCGGACAGTGCGAGCTGATGAGTGCCCTGGCGTCGCCCATGCCGGTCACCATGATCGCGGAGCTGCTCGGCCTGGACACGGCCATGCGCGACGACTTCAAACGCTGGGCGCACTCCTTGATGATCGGCTCGACCCAGATGGGAGACGCAGATCAGCGACTCAAGAGCATGGAGAACGTGCGCGAGTTCTCGCGGTTCATGCGCACGGTCACCGAGGAGCGGCGCAAGAGCCCCGGCAATGACCTGATCTCGCTGCTGATCCACGCGGAGGGGGAAGAGGGCATCCTGACACCCGAGGAGGTGGTCGGCTTCGCCTCGCTGCTTCTCTTCGCGGGCTCCGAGACGACGACCAATCTGATCGGCAACGCGGTGCTGGCCCTGCTCGACCACCCTGAGGTGCTCGAGCGCGTGCGCCGAGACCCGTCGCTGATCCCGAACGTGGTCGAGGAGACGCTCCGCTACGACTCCCCCATCCAGCTCCTCATGCGGCTGGTCGTCGAGGACACGGAGCTGGGCGGTGTCGAGCTCAAGACGAACTCGATGGTATTGACGCTTCTGGGGTCCGCCAATCGCGACGAGGCCCAGTTCGAGGACCCCGACCGCTTCGACATCGACCGAAACACCCAGGGCCATCTGGGCCTGGGGTTCGGCAACCACTTCTGCCTCGGCTCCGCGCTGGCCCGTCTGCAGGGCAAGCTCGCGCTCGAGGCGATCCTGGAGCGGATGCCGAACTTCGAGCTCGCGACGAGCGAGCCCATCGCGCGACACGGCTCGTTGCTCGTCCGCGGCCCGGCGGCGCTCCCGCTTCGCTTCGACGCCTGAGAGGAGGGGATCGGGATCATGGGTCGACTCGACGGGAAGGTGGCGATCGTCACCGGAGCGGCCCGGGGCACCGGCGAGGCGATCGCCCGCCTGCTGGTAGAGGAGGGCGCAAAGGTCCTGCTGGGGGACATCCTCGACGACCGGGGCAAGCCCGTGGCCGACTCGCTCGGCGACGCTGCACGCTACCTCCACCTGGACATCGCGAACGAGCACGACTGGGAGGACGCCGTCGAGCTCACGCTGCGCGAGTTCGGAAGCCTGACCACGCTGGTGAACAACGCCGCGATCCTTCACATCGCGCCGATTGCGGAGACCAGCGCGGAGGAGTACATGCGCGTGGTCCGGGTCAACGAGCTGGGCACCTTCCTCGGCGTGCGCTCGGCCATCGAGCCGATGAAGGCGGCGGGCGGTGGCTCGATCATCAACATCGGGTCGATCGACGCCTGGCACGCCGCGCCCGGAACGGTGGCCTACGCCGCGAGCAAGTTCGCGGTGCGCGGCATCACCAAGGTCGCCGCGCTGGAGCTGGGACGGTTCGGCATCCGGGTGAACGCGATCAACCCGGCCGCGGGCAACCCCGAGATGGTGCAGCCCTTCCTCCCCGAGGGCCTGGATCTGAACAAGCTCGGCCGGGGTCGTCGCGCCTTCGCCAGCGCGCCGATCGGCCGGCGCGGAGAGATGATCGATGTGGCTCGGGCCGTCGTGTTCCTCGCCTCGGACGAGAGCTCCTTCTTCACCGGAGCCGACTTCCCGCTCGACGGCGGGGTCACGGCCGGAATGATCATCCCGGGCGATATTCCCGGCACGGGCCGCTCTCGACGCGGGTAAAATGGGATCCCGCGGAACGGAGGGCGGAGTGTGAACACCGGGTTCAGTGAGGAGCAGGAGCGCACGGGAGCCGTTCGGCTCGCACTTCCCATGGAGGGTCTCGCCGAGTGACGCCGAGCGCGCTCGAGGGGCTCCGCGTGCTCGAGCTCGGGCACCACGTTGCCGGCCCCTACTGCACGAAGCTCCTCGCCGATCTCGGCGCGGATGTGGTCAAGCTGGAGCGACCCGGATGCGGGGATCCGCTGCGCGCCTGGGGCCCCTTTCCCGACGGCCGTCGCGACCCCGAGGCGTCGGGTCTCTTCCGCTATCTCAACGCCAACAAGCGCAGCGTCGCCTGTGATCTCAAGTCCCCGTCGGGGCTCGCGACCGCGAAGCGGCTGGCCGCCACTGCCGATCTGATCGTCGAGAACTTCCGGCCCGGGACCCTCGAGCGCCTGGGGCTGGGATTCGAGGTCCTGCGCGAGCTCCAGCCGCGGATCGCCCTGGTTCGCATCTCCAGCTTCGGCCAGACCGGGCCGTACCGGGACCGCGAGTCGACCGACCTGGTGGTCCAGGCGGCAGGCGGCTGGGTCGCCCACTACGAGGCGCCGGGCGGCAACCCGGTCCGGATCGGGGCGCGCCTGGCGGAGACCGTGGCAGGCTCCTTCGCTGCCTGCGCCGCCCTGACGACCGTGCTCGCAGCCCAGGGGCGGAACGGTGCCGCACAGGTGGACGTCTCGATCATGGAGTGCCTGGTCGGGACGCTCTCCTACCCGATGCTGCTGCTCGAGGCCATGAAGGCCCGGCCCCCGGCTCGCCAGCAAGCGGTCGCTCTCTATACACCACTCGGCGTCGAACGCTGCGCCGACGGGTTCGCGAGCATCAACGTGCTGACCGACACACACTGGAGCCACGTCTGTCAGGTCATCGGCGCGCCGGAGTTCGCCAACCGGCGCTCGGAGGTGGCTCAGAGCAGAGACGCCTACGAGGGCTTCTACCGCGTGCTCCGCCCCTGGCTCGACCGCCACACGGCGGAGGAGATCGTCGAGCTGTGCCAGAAGGCGCGCGTCCCGGCCGCCGCAGTGGCGACCGGCCGCTCGCTGCTCGAGGCGAAGCAGTTCGAGCTGCGCTCCTTCTTCGTGGAGGATCCGGGCGGCGGCTTCGTGCGGCCGGGCTTCCCCTGGCGGCTGAGCGCGACGCCCGCCAGGCTTCACCGTGCCTCGCCCCGACTGGGCGAGGCCAACGGGGCCGCCGCCGAGCTCTGGCCCAGCCGCGAGACCGGAGGGGCACCGCCTCTGGGCCCGCAATCCCAGGCGGCTGCGGCCGGCTCGCTGCCCTTCGAGGGGCTTCGCGTCCTGGACCTCGGGACATTCTGGGCGGGTCCCTACACGGGCATGTACCTGGCCTCGCTCGGCGCGGACGTGGTCAAGGTGGAGTCGGCTCTGCGTCCCGACGGCTTCCGCTTCATCGCCCCGGCCGAGCGCGAAAGCTCCGACTGGTACGAGCGCGGAGTGCTCTTCCAGGCCACGAATCTCGGCAAGCGCAACCTGACACTCGACCTGCAGCAGGAGGCCGGCCGCATTCTGTTGCGCCGACTCATCGAGGGCGCCGACGTCCTGATCGAGAACTTCGCACCCCGGGTCATGGAGCGCTTCGGCTTCGACTACGCGGGGGTTCGCACGATCCGGCCCGACATCATCATGCTGCGCATGCCGGGTTTCGGTCTGGAGGGTCCGTCGCGGGACCATGTCGGCTGGGCGTTGGCCATCGCCCAGGCGGCCGGAATTGCGTGGGTCACCGGCGAAGCCTCGGACGAGCTTCCGCGGCGTCCCGGCGCGTTCCTCGACCCCGCCGTGGCGATGCATGCGCTGGTCGCCCTCCAGGCCGCGCTCGCCCACCGCCGTCGCACGGGAGAGGGTCAGCTGATCGAGCTCGCCCAGGTCGAGACCGCCATCTGCATGTGTGCCGAGCCGATCATCGAGGGCTCGCTCCGCAAGCGGGTCCGGGAGCGGGAAGGCAACCGCTCGCGGACGTTCGCCCCGCAAGGTGTGTACCCCTGCCTCGATGGAGGCTGGGTCGCCCTGTCGATACGCGATGACGCCGAGTGGGATCGGTTCGTGCAAGCTCTGGGGCAGCCGGAGTGGGCCGCGGACTCCCGCCTCGCCACGCGCGAGGATCGCCAGAAGCGGAGTGACGATGTCGACCGCCGCATCGCCGCCTGGACGAGCGAACGCGAAGCGGCGCAGATCGCCGGCGCGCTCGGCGAGCGCGGGATTCCAGCCGCCGAGGTCCTGATTCCCTCCAAGATGTATGGAGAGCCCCACCTCGAGGCCCGGGGCTACTACCAAAGCCTCGAGCACTCGGCCAGCGGCGCCCGGCGCTACCCGGCGTGGCCCATGCGCTTCTCGTACGCGCGAGGGGACGCGCATCGCGCCGGCACCGCAACGCTTGGACAGCACAACGAGGAGATCCTGCGCGGCGAGCTGGGGCTCTCGCTCGACGAGATCGAGCGACTTCGCGCGGAGGGGGTCATCGGCGAGCGCTGGGCGCCGCCACCCGACCCACGCAGGGACTGATCGCCGGAGCGGCGCGTCGACGGAGGTGGAGAGGAGATCATGCGATACGCAGAGCGCGCCCGCTGGGGCCGGACACCTGGGCTGCTCGTGGCACTCGTGGTGGGCACCGCGGTGGCGAGCCCGGCCGCGGACTTCGACGACGCGCTCCGGGTACGAACCGAGGGCAACGTCGCCTCCGGGAGGTCCCAGGAGCGGATCGACCAGCTGAGCGAGGAGGCGGACCGGGCTCTTCGCGAATACAGGTCCACGCTGGAGCAGATCGATGCGCTGCGGGCCTACAACCGCCAGATGCAGACGCTGATCGAAGCACAGCAGGCGGAGATGTCCTCGCTGCGGGGCGAGATCGATCGAGTCGCTCTCGTGGGTCGAGCCGTCACGCCCCTGATGCTGCAGATGATCGAATCCCTCGATCAGTTCGTCGAGCTGGACATCCCCTTTCTGCTCGACGAACGGCGGCAGCGGGTGGCCCTTCTGCGAGAGCTGATGGACCGCGCCGACGTCTCGAATGCGGAGAAGTACCGCCGCATCGTCGAGGCCTTTCAGATCGAGAACGACTTCGGGCGCACCATCGAGGCATACCGCGGGGAATTCGGCGATGACGATGGCGCGCGCACCGTCGACTTCCTGCGCCTGGGACGGATCGGACTCTACTACCAGACGCTGGACGCCAGCGAGGCGGGTGCATGGGATCGAGAAGCCCTGCAGTGGGTCGATCTCCCCTCCTCGTTTCGGTCCCCCATCCGACAGGGCCTCCGGATCGCCCGAAAGCAGGCGGCTCCAGACATGCTGCGCCTGCCCATTCCGGTCGCGGAGCCGGCCGCGCGGCCGGCAGCGGAGGACCCGCGATGAGATCCGCCGTCGCTTGCGTCCTGTGCGCAATCACGCTGGCGGCGAGCGGCGCGTGGGCGGAAGAGCCGGCCCGGGAGCCGTCGCAGGCCACGACCCTCGACGACCTGCTGCGCCAGGTGCGCCGGGGCTGGAATGCCGAGCGCGCGGAGAACCAGCGCCGGGAGGCGGAGTTCCGGGAGGCGCGAGACCAGCAGAAGCGGTTGCTCGAGCAGGCCCTGGCGAGGCTGCGAGCCGAGGAGGACCGAAGCGAGCAGCTGGAAGCGGCGTTCAACCAGAACGAGCAGGAGCTCGCGGAGCTTGGAGAGACCCTGCGCGAACGCCTGGGCACTCTGGGGGAGCTGTTCGGCGTCGTTCGCCAGGTGGCCGGCGACACGCGCGGCCACATCGAGGCGTCACTGGTCAGCGCCCAGTACCCCGGGCGAGCGCCATTCCTCG
This sequence comes from Pseudomonadota bacterium, assembly GCA_027295775.1. Taxonomy (GTDB): domain Bacteria; phylum Myxococcota_A; class UBA9160; order UBA9160; family UBA4427; genus JAPUKG01. Next base: position 2,900 of record JAPUKG010000014.1, on the reverse strand, counting down.
AGGAGCTGGGTCGCAGCAAATCACTGCCTTCCATCGAGTCGCTGGAACAGCTCTGGTACACCCTGCTCCAGGAGATGACCGAGGCCGGGAAGGTGGTGCGCTTCCCCGCCACCGTGCTCTCTCCGGATGGCGCGGAGACCCAGCGCGATGTGATTCGCGCCGGCGTCTTCAATGCCGTCGCCGACGGAAAGTACCTGGTGTGGCTGTCGGACGTGCAGAAGCTCTCCGAGCTCAAGCGACAGCCGGCCGCGCGCTACCGGAGCAGCGTCGCTGACTTCGAGAGTGCGAGCTCGGGCATGGCCGTGCTCGCCGTTGATCCGTCCAGAGGTTCGCTCCTCAGACTGATCGTCGACACCCCCGACGCGCGCGAGCGGGTCGCGCAGGGTGGGCTCGTGGGCTACGCGATCATCGTCCTCGGCGTCGTGACCGGCCTGCTCGCCGTCACCCGCTGGGTCGCGGTCCTGCTCGCGGGGCGCAAGGTCGCCGCGCAGCAGAAGAGCGACCGCCCGGATCCCGGCAATCCACTCGGCCGTGTCCTGGCGGTGTACGACGAGAATCGCAGCCTCGATCCCGAAACCCTGGGACTCAAGCTGGACCAGGCGATCCTGCACGAGTCTGGGCGTCTCGAGCGCTTCCTGTGGGCGATCCGGGTCGCCTCCGTCGTATCACCGCTGATGGGACTCCTGGGCACGGTCACGGGCATGATCGAGACCTTCCAGGCGATCACCCTGTACGGAACGGGAGATCCCAAGCTCATGGCGGGAGGCATCTCCGAAGCGCTGGTCACCACGATGTTGGGGCTGATCGTGGCCATCCCGCTGGTGCTGCTGCATGCCGCGGTCCAGAGCAGCTGCCGGCGCATCTCCGAGACGCTCGAGGAGCAGAGCGCGGGCCTGGTCGCCGCTCGAGCGGAGGCCACCGACCCCAATGCTTGAGCCCATCGCCGCCGTCCGCGAGTTCCTGGAGCGAGGCGGGGACGTGCTGACCTGGATCGGGCTCGTGACCTTCGTCATGTGGGCCCTCATCCTGGAGCGGCTCTGGTACTTCCGGCGCGTGCATCCTCGAGAGGCGGCGCGCGTGGGGGCGGTCTGGGATCGGCGGAGCGACCAGACCTCCTGGTACGCGCAGCGCACACGAGAGCTGCTGCTCTCCCAGATCAAGCTCCAACTCGACCAATTCATTCCGATGATCAAGGCGCTGGTGGCTCTGTGCCCCTTGCTGGGCTTGCTCGGAACGGTCACCGGAATGATCGAGGTCTTCGACGTCATGGCGATCGCCGGGAGCAGCAACGCGCGCGCCATGGCGGCCGGCGTGTCGAAGGCCACCATCCCCACGATGGCCGGCATGGTCGCGGCCCTGTCGGGACTCGTATTCAGCGTGCAGATCGAGCGCTTCGCCCGCGACGAGGCCCAGCGTATGGAAGACCGGCTCGCTCATCACTGAGAGGCAGCACATGCGACGCAGGCGCCAACGGGACCCGGAAGAGAGCGAGCTGAACCTGACGCCCATGCTGGACGTCGTGTTCATCATGCTGATCTTCTTCATCGTGACCGCGTCCTTCGTGAAGGAGGCCGGGATCGACATCAACCGCCCGGACGCAGTGACCGCGGAGCGAAAGGAGCGGGGCAATATCCTCGTCGCCATCACGGAGTCCGGTCAGGTCTGGATCGACAAGCGCCAGATCGACATCCGGGCCGTGAGGGCGAACATCGAGCGCCTGCACGCCGAGAATCCACTGGGCGGAGTGGTGATCCAGGCAGATGAGAACTCGAAGAATGGACTTCTCGTCCAGGTCATGGACGCGGCGCGCCTCGCGGGCGTCCCCAGCGTCTCGATCGCGGCGGAGGTCATCGACTGAATGATCCAGCGCCTCGCCGTCACCGCCCTGCTGGCTGGTTTCGTCACCTTCGGCCTCTTCTACCTGATGCAGGCCCTGATCTCTGCCACGGACGAAGACCTTCTGGAGGCCAGGGGCGGCCGGGTGGTCGACTTCATCCGCCTCAAACGCGAGTCGGATCTCGAGCTCAAGAGGCGGAGGCTCCCGGACAAGAAGCCCCCGCCCGAGCCCCCGCCGCCGCCGGAGCTGGAGCTGTCTCGGGCGGCCAGACCCGATCTCGACGCCGGAGGCGTGATGCCGGTGTTCGACTCCTCGTTCCAGCTAGCCGGGGGTCCCCAGCTCGGGGGCGCCGCGATGGACATGGACATCATTCCTCTGGTGCGCCTGAACCCCCAGTATCCGTTCCGCGCGGCGGAGAGGGGGATCGAGGGGTGGGTGGACGTGGAGTTCACGATCAGCGCGGCCGGAACAGTCGTAGACGCCGTGGTCGTCGCTTCCGAGCCCGGCAGCATCTTCAACCGGGCGGCGCTGAGAGCCATCCGGAAGTGGAAGTACAATCCCAAGATCGAGGAGGGCGTCGCGATCGTGCGTCCAGGAGTGCGCGTCCGGCTCGTGTTCGAGCTGGAGGACGGGTGAACGAGACATGACGGGTGCAGCGCGCAGACTTCTGTCGGTCGCATGCCTCGGCGCGCTGGCACTGGCTCTCGCTTCGAGCGCGAGCCGCGCCGCAGAAGAGGAGAAGCGTCGCCAGAGCTACACGGTCAGTGAACCGGTCTACAAGAGGATCAACGAAGCGATCGAGCAGCTGGGGGAGGAACGATTCGTCGAAGCTCACGCCACCCTGACCGCGCTGTCTCGCAGGTCGCTCAATCCCCACGAGCAGGCGCTGGTCTATCAGATCTACGGCTTCGTCGAACACTCCCTCGAGAACGAAGCGAAGGCCATCGAGTACTTCCTGAAGTGCCTGGCCCTGGACGCCCTGCCGGCGGCGGCGCAGCTCAACCTGCGCTTCAACCTGTCCCAGCTCTACATGGCCGAAGGGCGTTTTGCCGAGGCCACCCGA
>JAPUKG010000139.1 GCA_027295775.1 Pseudomonadota bacterium | reverse complement strand
ATCGAGTCGTAGCCCAGCTCGTCGGCGAGACGCGCCTGCTCGCCCAGCTCCCCGAGCATTTTCGTGTAGAGATCGCCGCGCAGGCCCGCCATGCCCTTCTCGATCTCTGCGCGCGATCCCACGGAAGGCAGGTAGAAGAGCGAGACCTTCACACCGCGATCCTATCACCTAGGGAGCTAGATCTGGATGCGATAGCCGTCCGGATCCTCGATGAACGCGGTGGGGATGCCGCCCTCGAGCTCGCCCTTCTCGATCAGGGAGCCGCCCGCCGCGACGATCTCCTCGATGGCCCGGTCGAGCTGGCCCGGATCGTCCAGCGGGAACCCGAAGTGGTCGACGCCGCCGTTCTGCCCGACGCGCTCGCTGTCCTCGCGCTTGAGGGTGAGTGCCTCTGCCACGCCCGGCGTGCGCAGGAAGACCTGGTCCGGCCGCCGATGGATCACCTCCATGCCGAACGCGTCCTCGTAGAAGCGCACGGAGCGCTCGAGGTCTCGAACGACGATGTGGATGTGTCGCATTCCACTGTGGTTCATGACGTTCCTCCAACGTTGCGAAGGGGATTCCCTGGAGCGGCGACCGCTCTCCGGGGCGCACTCGTGCCCGGCGCGATGTCCTCGAGCTCGCGCCGGGCGGTCTCGGGGATGAAGAACGCGATCACGAGCGGCGCCGCCAGGGCGATGGGAACCATCTGGGTGATCGCGGCCGCGTGGCTTCCGGCCTGGGGGAAGAGCCATCCCTCCATCCACAGCCCGGCCGCGCCGGCCACCGTCGATACGAAGGCGCGGAACCCCGAGGCCGTCGAGCGGTACGAGGTCGGGAAGAGCTCGGTGCCCAGCGCGCCGAACAGCACGTCCATGCCCACGAAGGTGAACATCATGAATGTCCAGGCGAGCACGACCGTGAAGCCCGCGCTGTTGTAGAAGAAGGCCACGCCCAGGGCGTTCACCGCGAGCCCGATTCCCATCACCCACTTGCGCCCGAAGCGATCCCCGAGCGAGCCGAAGAGCACGGTGCCCACGAACACCAGGATCCCGAAGCTCAGCATCAGTGCCGTCACCTGGGGCGGACTGAAGCCGTGGACCTCCTGCAGGGTCTTGGAGACGAGGGAGGCGGCCGGGACGACGACGAAGGCGAAGGGAACGACGGCCCCGCACAGCGCGATCACGCGGCCCGGGTAACGCCGGGCGAGCTCGGCCAGCGGGCGCAGCCAGGAGACCTCGCCCCGGGCCGTGCGCTCCACCTCGAAGCGACGGGTCTCGCGCAGTCCGCGGCGGATCCAAGCCAGCATCAGGAGCGGCGCGAGCCCGACGAGGTAGAGCGAGCGCCAACCGAAGGGAAGCACCTCGATGGCGCCGAAGACGATCGCGGCGACCCCGTGCCCCAGCGCGCCGAAGGCGGCGAGCACGCCCAGGCCCCAGCCGCGGGCGTGGGCGCCGAGCTCCTCGGCCAGCACCACGATGGCCACCATCTCCTCGGCTGCGATGAACGAGCGCGCCAGGAACTGGCAGAGGACGAACTGGTCGGCGGTCTGGGCGAACGCGGTGAGGGTCGTGCAGGCGGTGAAGCCGAGGATGGTGAGCAGCAGGAGCCGCCGGCGGCCACTCCGGTCGGCCAGGAAGGCGAGCACGAACGCGGGCGCGACGCCCATGCGCACGGTGCCGAGCCGGCTGCCCAGCTCCGCCTCGCCGATGCCGAGGCCCTCCTGGATCTGGGGCAGTGCCAGACCGAGGAGCGCCATGTCGTACTGGTTCAGGAGGAAGGTCACTCCCAGTACGCCCAGCAGGTACCAGTGGTTGGGAGGGATGCCTTCGGGGGGTCGGCGGAAGAAGAAGAGGACCCGGTACCAGCCCGGCGGCCGCCCGCCGTCGCCGGTGGCGGGCCTATCGTTCATTCGCGAGCTCTTCCAGCTCCTCGGTCGCCTCCTCGAGGATCTCCCGCACCTGGTCGATGCGCTCGTTGTCGCTTCCCGCGTGGGCGACGGCGCGCATGGCGGCCTTCATCATGCGCATGGCGGGCCGCATGACCTCCCAGGACTCGGGCCGGGCGGCGGCGCCCCAGTCGCTCCACTCGTCGGCGCGCTGCCAGATGCGACCGACGTCGGCCCCCGCGGACTCGAGCTCGCGGCGTCCCGCCGGCGTCGGCTGGTAGACGCGCTTCCCGTCGCGCTCCTCCGAACTCACCAGCCCCTCGTCCTCGAGCTGCTGGAGCGTCGGGTAGATCGTCCCCGCGCTCGCCTTGTACATGCCGCCGGAGCGCGCTCCGAGCTCCTTCATCAGCTCGTAGCCGTGCATGGGACGCTCCGCCAGGAGCGAGAGCAGCGCGATCCGCACCTCGCCCGGGCGGAAGAAGCGCCCCGTCCAGTTTCCGAACAGCCCGAGGTGACGGAAGTCGAAGCCGTGGGGTCGTCTGGGTCGGTTGCGGCGGCGGTGGTGAGGATGCATATCGTTCTATATATCGTACGATATATCGAAGGTCAATTGCGGACCTGGATCCCGCCGCCCACGGTGTGAAGCTGGAGGGATTCGCCTCCCCCGTTCACGGCGCCCGCGACGCGGGGACCTCTGTCCCGGCCCGCGCTCCAGTCGTGCTGGCCGAGGGCCCACTCGTGGTCGTGCCAGCGCCAGTCCGGGTCGTCCCAGCTCCAGCTCCAGTCCCACTCCTCCCAGTCTCGTTCGCCTTCGCCACCGCCGCCCCGGCCACGCCGACGGCTCCGCTCCAGCTCCTGCTGCACCCGCTCGAACACCTTCTGCTGCACCTCCGCCGCGATCTCCAGGCCGAGCTGCCCGACGGCCTCCAGGTCTCGCTCGATCAGGGGGCCCAACGAGACGTCGGGCGTCTCGTCGCGGACGAAGGCGAGGTCGCTGTCCAGCTCGATGGACCCGCTCTTCGTGCGGGCATCGAGGTCGAAGGCCGCCTCGTCCGGCACCTCGACCTCGATCGAGCCGCCCTCGGTCTCGATGACGCCCGCGGGCGCGCCTGCGAAGCGCACGTCGACCTCTCCGTGCCGGGTGTGCGCGCGGATCCGACCGTCGAGCTCCACCACCTCGATGCCACCGTCCTCGGTCTCCAGATTTACGTCGCCTTCGATGTCCCGGAGGCGGATCGAGCCGTACTGGGTGGCGGCGTGCACGTTGCCCCGAACCCGCTCGATCTCGAGCTGGCCGCCTTGCTGCGCGGACACCACCGTGGTGCCGGTCACCCCGTCGATCCACACCGGGCCGTCGATGTTCTCGACCTTGAGCGGTCCCTCGACGTCCTCCACGTGGATCTCTCCGCCGTGGGCGGCGAGCTTCACGACACCCACGGCGCGGCGCAGGGTGATGGTGTTCCGGCCGCCCTCCGCCGCGCGTGCCTCCACCGGCCCGCGGAGGTCCTCCAGGACCAGCGGACCGCCGTCGATGCGCGCGTCGACGCCGTACTCCTCGGGGACGTAGATCCGGACGTCGACGGTGGGGCCGCCGAAGATCCAGTGGAGGGTGCCCTCCACCCGGCCCACCACCTGGACGCCGTCTGCGCGTTCCCTCACGTCGACGTCCACGGCGTACTTGCCCCACCCGGAGATCTCGGCGACCACGCGCACGTCGTCGTCCTCGTGGGAGGCGATCTCGAGGGAGCCCCGGTGGAAGCCGAGTCCCGAGCCCAGCTCGAGGTCGGCCGAGAGCATGCCGCCCGGCCGGGCGTCGAAGCGGCGGTCGAAGCCCGAGCCGCTCGCGATGTAGGTGATCAGCACCGCGGGGACGAGCAGCGCGGCGCCGACGATCAGGCGTCTTCTTCGCTCCACCGCGCACCTCCGTGCAGGACCCGACTTCCGATTCTACTGCCAGAGCAAGTTGCATGCCGAAGCGGACGCGCCGCAGGGCGCTCTCCGCGCCCCTCAGCCGCAGTGGCGGGGCTGCAGTGCAGCGTGGGGCCGACTCGAAGGTCAGCGCGGTGGCCGCGGGATCACCATCGAGGTGCGCTTCTGGTGGGTGTCGTAGTGGGGGCGCCGCTCGAGCATGCGCGTCTCGATCATGGGCAGGCTCACCCCGCGAAACATGATCGTGATGGCCAGGGGCCCGGCGATCGTCCAGGCCCAGGCGGGCGCGGCGGCCACGCCGAACAGGAAGAGCCCCCACCAGAACAGGATCTCGCCGAAGTAGTTCGGGTGGCGCGACCAGGACCAGACCCCGGTGGCCAGGATGTCGCTGGGCGACGGGGGCGGGTCGGAATGTCGAAAGCGCCACAGCTCTTTGTCGGCCCGGGCCTCGATCCAGATCGCCGAAGCGGTGACCAGCGCGGCCACGCCGTCGAGCCAGCCCAGGGGCCGGGTCGAGTCGGCCAGCGCGGGGTACAGCGACAGGCAGCCGAGCAGGACGATCCCCGTCGGGAATAGGTGGATGCCGGTGAAGCTCACCAGCCAGTAGGCCGCGCCGGTCTTCTCCGCCAGGTCGCGGTAGCGCCAGTCCTCGTGATGGAGACCGGTCCAGCCGCGCTGCCAGTTGTAGGTGAGCCGGATGCCCCAAGCGGCGACCAGGCCGATCACGAGTGCCTGCCGCGCCGGGTCCGCGCTGTCCGCGGCCGCGCCGAGCGCCCAGTAGAGCGCGATGGCGATGGGAGCGACGCTCCAGTACGGATCGTAGAAGCTCGAGTTGGCGAAGGTGAGGCTGAACAGGAAGACCGCGACCGTGGCCGCCACGTCGGCGCCGGCGGCGACGACGATCGGGTGCTCGCCCGTCATGGCCAGGCCGACCGCCAGGGCGACGGCGCCGGCCAGGGCGTAGGCCAGACACACGATGCGCACGGCCTTCGCTCGATCGATCTGCACGGTGCTGGCCGTCTCCATGGCTCCTCCTCGCTGCTCGAACCCCTTATGATATGGGAGGCATGCCGAAGTCGAGAGCCCCGTTTTTGGAGCCGCGAGAAGATTTCCTGCGCGTCCACTTCGGGGCCGCCGGAGAGAGCGGGGACGCCGGAGACACCCCCGCCAGTGCCGACTACCACTACTTCTGGCTGCGCCACAACTGCGACTGCTGCCGGCATCCGCAGACCGGCGAGCGGACGCTCTGCCCCTCGGACGTCCCGCTCGGCGTCCGCCCGCTGACGGTGCGGCTCCTGCCCGAAGCCGGCACCGTCGAGATCACCTGGAAGGAACCGGAGGGGCAGCACGAGAGCCGCTACGCGCTGGGCTGGCTCGCCAGCCACGCCTACGCGCCCGAACGGGCCGCGGAGCCGCCGCCCCCGAGCGATCTCTCCCGCATCGAGGTCTCGGCGGGACGGGTGCAGATCATGGCGCGGGCGTGCTTCGAGAGGGTGGAAGGGCAGGGCGCGGCGATGGTGCGCGGGGGCGCCGACCAGACGGAGGACCTGATCGCGGGCTTCGAGGCACTGGGCCTCTCGGTCATCCCCACCCACTTCGGGCGCATCGAGGACCTGCGCACCGACAACACCACCAACCAGAACACGGACCAGCTGGGTTACACGGACGCGCCGGTTTTGCTCCACAGCGACCAGCCCTTCCTCGAAGTGCCGCCGCGCTACCAGCTCCTGCACTGCATGCGGCCGGCGGACCGCGGCGGCGAGAGCACCATCGCGGACGGCGTGCAGGCGGCGCGCCACCTGCGCAGCATCGACGCGCACGCCTTCGAGCTGCTGGCGCGGATCCCCGTTCGCTTTCACCGGGTGCAGAAGGAGTTCGAGCGCGTGCTCGTCGCGCCGGTGATCCGCACCGAGGGGGACGACGTGGTCCAGGTGCGCTCGAGCTATTTCACCATGGCGCCCCAGCAGGCGCCCTTCAACGAGATGGAGTCCTGGTACCGCGCGTACAACCGCTTCACCGGGCTGGTGGCAGATCCGCGCCACCACTACCGCTTCCGCCTGGAGGCGCGCGACTTCCTGATCTACGACAACTTCCGCATGCTGCACGC
>JAPUKG010000138.1 GCA_027295775.1 Pseudomonadota bacterium | reverse complement strand
CTCGTTCCAGTGCACGATCTTGTGGAAGCGCTTCTCCGCCCAGCGCCGCGAGGTGCGGAAGATCTCCTTCGGGAAGATGCTGCAGCCCGTCGGGATCTCGACCGGGTCCAGCGAGCGGTTCCGGAAGCTCTCCCAGTAGAGACGCGCGGACGAGGCGGCCGTGCCCGGCAGCCAGTACAGCATCACGTTGTCCAGGAGCTCGTCGCGGGTGAGCACGTTCTCCGGGTGGCCGTCGCAGTCGGTCCAGGCCCAGAACTTCTCCAGGATCCACGCGGCCTGGCCCGCGGGCGAGTCGACCAGCCCGTAGCCCAGCGTCTGCGGGCGCGTGCTCTGCTGCTTCGAGTAGCCCGAATCCCACTGCTCGTAGTGCTGCATGGATGCCAGAGCGCCCTTCTCCCGCTCGGTGAGGTCGTTCATGGTCTCCGGGTCGGGCAGGGCGATGGGCATGTTCAGGTGGATGCCCTGGCAGTGCCCCTTGTTCTGGACCCCGATGGCGGTGGTCACCATGGCGCCCCAGTCGCCGCCCTGGGCGACGAAGCGCTCGTAGCCCAGGCGCACCATCAGCTGGTCCCAGGCCTCCGCGATGGGGGCGATCCCCAGGCCGGGCTCCGCGGGCTTGTCCGAGAAGCCGTAGCCCGGAAGCGATGGACACACGACGTGGAAGGCATCCCGCGCCTCGCCGCCGAACTCGGTCGGGTTTGCGAGCGGCTCGATCACCTTGTGGAACTCGACGATCGAGCCCGGCCAGCCGTGGGTAATCACCAGGGGAAGCGCGTCCTCGTGGGGCGAGCGCACGTGCACGAAGTGGATGTTCAGGGGGCCGAGTGCGGTCTTGAACTGGGGGAAGGCGTTCAGCCGGGCCTCCCGCGCTCGCCAGTCGTACTTCTCGGCCCAGTACGCGCACACCTCCTGCAGGTAGGCCAGCGGGATGCCCTGGGACCAGTCGTCGACCGTTTCGGGCTCTGGCCAGCGGGTCGCGGCCAGGCGCCGGCGCAGGTCCTCGAGCTCCGCGTCGCTGGCCTCGATGCGGAAGGGAGTGATCGCGTCGGACATGGGTTGCCTCTCAGCTCTTCTTCAGCTCGATCAGGATCTCGCTGTAGGTCTTCTTGCCCACGTTCAGCGCCCACTCGGTGTTGCCCTTGGGCACGGCGACCGTGTTGCCCTGGGGCGGGACCACGCCGACGAAGAAGTCCATCGGGCCCCCCTTCGGGCAGACGCCCGCGACCAGGTCTCCCGAGGAGATCGCCAGGTAGTAGTCGTACTCGTGGTGGTGCAGGTCGCTGTGCGCTCCGGGCTCGAGGATCATCCGCCAGATCTTGACGTGGTCGTCCTCGAACAGGAGCTCGGTCCCGACGTCCCCGATCGGGTCGTCCGCGTGCTCTTCGCGGAACTTCTCGAGGCGTTCCTTCAGCTCCGGGGTGATGTCGGCGTATACGGGCTCGCTGTACTTCATGTCGGTCGTCTCTCCGTTGGGTCGATCTCGCAGTGTAAACCGTTGGCCGGGAACAATACAGTCGAGATCCGACCATGGACTAGACTGGACGCCGTGGATCGTCAGACCTCACCCTCGAGCGACTTCCCCATCGCGATCATCGGCGCTGGCTTCGCGGGGATCGGAACCGCCATCCAGCTCCTGAAGGCGGGCATTCGCTCCTTCACCATCTTCGAGCGGGCGGGCGAGATCGGCGGCACCTGGCGGGACAACACCTACCCGGGCGCGGCCTGCGACGTGCCTTCGCACGTGTACTCGTTCTCCTTCGAGCCGAATCCGAGCTGGAGCCGCGCCTTTGCGGAGTCGTGGGAGATCCAGGACTACCTGCTCGGCGTCGTCGAGAAGTGGAAGCTGCGCTCGCACCTGCGGCTGAACACCGAGATCGTGGACGCCCGCTTCGACGAGGCCACTGGAAGCTGGACCCTCACCACGTCCGATGGAGAGACCGTCCGCGCGCGCGTCGTCGTCTCCGGAGTCGGCGGGCTCGTCGACCCCGCGCCTCCCGACCTGAAGGGCATGGAGAGCTTCCGCGGCGAGGTCTTCCACACCGCGCGCTGGAACCACGACTTCGATCTCGCCGGCCGGAAGGTCGCCGTGATCGGCACCGGGGCCAGCGCCGTACAGGTGGTGCCGTCGATCGCGTCCCAGGTCGAGAAGCTCTCCGTCTTCCAGCGCACGCCGGCCTGGGTGATGCCGAAGCCGGATCGCAAGTACTCGGAGCGGGCGAAGCGATTCTACGCGCGCTTCCCCCTGGCGCTGCGGCTGAGCCGGTTCTTCAAGTACGCGATGAGCGAGCTGTTCGGCCCGATGGTGTTCCTGGACGCCCCGCGCCTGTCGGCGATCGGCGAGAAGGGCTCGATGCTTCACCTGCGCGCCCAGGTGTCCAACCGGGCCGTGCGCGAGAAGCTCGTGCCGAGCTTCCAGTTCGGCTGCAAGCGCATCCTGATCTCGGACGACTTCTGGGCGTGCTTCGACCGGGAGAACGTCGAGCTGGTGACCGAGCCCATCGAAGAGGTCAAGAGCGGCGGGATCCAGACCAGCGACGGCCGACTCCACAGCGTGGACGCGATCGTGCTGGCCACGGGCTTCTCAGTCGGTCTGGCGAAGGCGCCGTTCCCGGTGCGGGGCCGCGGAGGCCGGATCCTGGACGAGGCGTGGAGCGAGGGCGCGGTCGCCTACAAGGGCATGGCCGTCTCGGGCTTCCCGAACTGGTACATCCTGATGGGACCGAACACCGGTCCGGGCCACACGTCGGTCCTGGTGTACACCGAGGCCCAGATCGCGTATGCGCTCCAAGCCATTCGCAAGCTCCTGCGCGAGAACCTGCGCTACGTGGATGTCCGCCAGGACGTGCAGGACCGCTACAACGACGGCCTCCAGCGGCGCATGAAGAGGATGGTCTGGGGCTCGGGCTGCAACAGCTGGTACCTGTCCGCCGACGGCGCCAACCACGCACTCTACCCGGGCTTCGCGTGGGAGTACGCGCTGCGCACCCGGAAGTTCAAGTCGTCGGAGTACGAGATCGCGCGCTAGCCAGCGGCTAGCTGGCGGCGCCCTCGGCCAGAGCCGAGTACTTCGCGAGCAGCTCCTGAACGCCGGCCGGGACCTCGATCTTGGCCGGGTCGTAGCGCGGGCTCCAGGTGTGCAGGTAGCGGCGGAGGGCCTTCCGGTGCATCGGGCTCGTCTTCGTCTGCTTCCTCTTCAACCCGAGCCCGCGAGCCATGCACAGCGCGAAGCGGCGGATGTAGGAGACGTAGTGCCACTGGGCCCAGGCGCCGGCGAGGATGCGGTAGGGGTAGCTGCCGACGAGATGCTGGAATACGTCGAAGGCGACCGTGCGGTGCTCGATCTCCTCCGCCATGTGCCAGGCCCAGATCTCGCCGCCGGGCAGGCCCGCCCCGTCGAAGGCGCCGTGCTCGGCCGCCGCCAGGGCGCCCGCGCAGGTCATGGCCTCGAAGCCCTCGGCGTAGGCCACGTTGAAGCGGCGCGACTTCTCGTGGCTGAAGCGCTGATAGTCGGCCTCCATCGCCGCCTCGATGCCGCGCAGTCCGTCGGCGATCGCGGCGTCGAACTGGCCGCGGATCTGGTCGTTGAAGAGCGCGTGGTTGCGGTAGTGGTGCCCTTCCTGCTGGCAGAAGCGCCGGACGTCCTCGACCAGCGCCGGCTCCGTGATCGCCTTCAGCGCCACCTTCATGGTCCGGATCAGGTAGGGCTCGAGGTAGGGCATGGTCATGGAGAGCGCCAGGGCGGGCAGCATCTCGCCCAGCTCGGCCTCGGACGCGTCGAGGTCGATCGGGTCCTCGAAGGTGAAGCGGATCTTGCGAACGGTGATGTCGGCCATGGGGGTACCTCGGTCGGGGTCGCTCCGGATCGTACCACCGATGTCGCGTTTGCCCCGCTCCGCCCTGTGTGCGAAACCATCCCGGGTGAGCCCCTCGGACGACGCCAACCGGCCCTACGTCGTCATCACCGGCGACACCCACGCGGGCGCCTCGGTCGGGATGTACCGGGAGTACCTGGACCCGGCCTACCGCGACGAGTTCGACGCCTGGCGCTCCGCCTACCGCAATCCGTCCAAGAAGCACCTGGGCAGCAAGAAGACCAAGAACTGGGACTCGGCGGAGCGGCGAGCAGACCTCGAGAGCGACGGGGTGGTGGCCGAGGTGCTCTTCCCCAACACCGTGCCGCCCTTCTACGGGAAGGCCTTCCACGTCTCGCCCCCGCCCCGAGCCGACCAGTACGAGCGCTGGCGCGCGGGAACCCGGGCGCACAACCGCTGGCTCGCGGACTTCTGCGCCCAGGAGCCCGTGCGGCGGGCCGGCATCGGGCTGATCCACCTGAACGACATCGACGACGCCATCGAGGACGTGCACTGGATCGCCGAGCACGGGCTTCGCGGCGGCGTGCTCCTGCCGCTCCCCGCCCTCGACGACCTCCACCTGAAGCAGCTCACCTCGCCGGACTACGACCCGCTCTGGGCGGCGATCCAGGACTGCGACCTCGTCGTCAACCAGCACTCCGGGCAGGGCTGCCCGAACTACGGCAGCGACCCGGGCGGCGAAGCGCTCTGGGTGCTCGAGATGCCCTTCTTCGTGCAGCGCGGCTTCTGCCAGCTGATCCTGGGCGGCGTCTTCGAGCGTTTCCCGAAGCTCCGCTACATCCTGACCGAGTCCGGCAGCGCCTGGGCGCCGGGCCTGCTGCGGCAGATGGACGGCGTCCACATGGGCATGAAGATGGGCATGATGGGCGAGGTCGACTACTCGGAGTCGCAGGCCCTGAAGGAGCCGCCCAGCTTCTACGCTCGGCGCAACTGCTGGTACGGCGCGAGCTTCCCGTCCCCGCGCGACATCCGGGGCCGCGACTTCGTCGGCCGGGACCGGATCCTCTGGGGCAACGACTATCCGCACTACGAGGGCTGCTACCCCTACTCGAGGGAGAACATGCGGCTCGCCTTTCCGGATGTGGACCCCGCCGAGGTCCGCATGATGCTCGGCGAGAACGCCGCCGCGCTGTACGGCTTCGATCTCGAGGCGCTCCGGCCCCACGCCGAGAAGATCGGCATCACGCCCGAGCAGGTGGCGATTCCGCTGGACGAGATCCCGGACTCCGCGTGCCCCGCCTTCCAGCGCGCGCGCTACGAGCGGGGGCGGGCGGCCGGCTCCTAGGCCCTCTCCAGGGAGTTGCGCAGCGATTTACTCATCTGTATAGTTGGCTTTCGTCGAATTGGTCAACTGATTAAATCGTCGGGAGAGGGGATGGAGCGCAGAACGATCGCCTACTGGGGCACCACGGGGATCTTCTGCCTGGTCCTGAGCTTCTCGGGCGTGGCCCACCTGTTCCGCTTCGAGATGATGGTCGAGAGCATGGCCAGCCTGGGCTATCCGCCCCAGCTCTCGTCGATCATCGGCTTCGCCAAGCTGCTGGGCGTCGCGGCCTTGCTGGCTCCGGGCCGGCTGCTCCTCAAGGAGTGGGCGTACGCCGGCTTCGCGTTCAACCTGCTCGGGGCGACCGCGTCGCACGTGTTCGTGGCCGACCCCATGAGCGAGACGATCCGCCCGGCGATCTTCCTCCTCCTGGG
>JAPUKG010000137.1 GCA_027295775.1 Pseudomonadota bacterium | reverse complement strand
AGGATGGCGAGCGGGAGGGCGCCGTTGCGAAGGATGATGTCGTGGAAGTCGCGCAGCTCGAAGCGATCGCCCAGCCTCGCCCGCGCCCGGTCGCGCAGCTCGAGGATCCGGAGCTGGCCCAGCTTGTAGGCGCAGGCCTGGCCGGGCGCGACGATGTAGCGCTCCACCTCAGCCACGACGTCGCCCCTCGGCATGCCCGTGTTCTGGATCATGTACTCGATCGCCTGCTTCCGTGGCCAGCGCCTGGCGTGGATGCCCGTGTCCACCACCAGGCGCACGGCCCGAAAGATCTCGGCCTGGAGCTGTCCCAGCCGGTCGTAGAGTGTGGGATGGAAGCCCTGCTCTGCGGCCAGGCGTTCGGCGTAGAGGGCCCAACCCTCGACGAACGCGGTGAACGGAACGAAGCGGCGGAAGAGCGGCAGATCGCGGTTCTCCATGGCCAGCGCGATCTGCAGGTGGTGCCCGGGAATCGCCTCGTGGAAGGTGAGCGTGCGCATGCCGAAGCGCGGCACCTCTTCGACGCTGCGCAGATTGGCGTAGAAGATGCCGGGCCTCGAGCCATCGAGGGGCGGCGCGTTGTAGTAGGCCCCCGCGGAGCCCGCCTCCTTGAAGACGGGCACCCGCTCCACGGTCACCTTCGCCTGGGGCAGCGTTCCGAACAGGGCGGGCAATTTCGCCTCCGTCTCGTCGATGATCGCCTGGTAGCTGGCGAGGATCTCCGCACGCCCCTCGTCGCTGTCGGGAAACAGGAAGCGCTCCTCCCGATTGAAGCCCTGGACGGTGGCGATGGGATCGGCATCGTCGGTGGGAAGCCCCAGCTCTTCGAGGATGGCGCTCATCTCGCCCCGAATGCGGTCGACCTCGCGGAGCCCGATCTCGTGGATCTCGTCGGGGCCGAGATCGGTGGTAGTGTGAAAGCGCAGGGTCCAGCGGTAATAGGCATCGCCGTCGGGGAGCTTCCAGACCCCGTCGTCGTCGGTGGCCAGGGGCTCGAGCTCCTCGAGGGTCCGATCGAGGTATCGGTAGCTCCCGTACACGGCGTTCTCGATGAGGCTCGCGGCGTCCGACATCTTGCTGTAGCGCTTTAACGGATCCAGGTCCGGAAGCGCGCGCAGCTCCCGCCCGAGCTTCTGGTAGAGGGGGTTCTCCTGGATGGGATGGGCGGTGAAGTCCGCGATCTCCTTGCGAACGGCGCGGATCACGAAGCGGGGCGGCAGCATGCCGCGCTCCGCTCGGTAGCGCACCGCGTCGGTCAGCTGCTTGAAGGCGGTCGGGAATTTCCGGAGGCGACTCAGGTACTCGGACGCGTCGCCGCTGTTCTCGATCGCGTGGAAGTTCACCATGAAGTCGGGGAGCGTGCTCTGCCAACCCCGGAACTGCTCCACCGGATAGGAGTGGAGCTGGAAGGGCTCGCCCAGCTCCAGGGTGACGAGGAACCACTCGAGCACCTCCTTCGAGAGGCGCTGGCTCTCGTCGAGCTCGTCGTCGTCGTAGGCGCGCAGCCCCTCGAGCGCGCGGCGCACCTGGGCCGCCTGCCGCCGCTCCGCCTCGACCGAGAGGTCCTCCAGGTCGTGCGAGTAGAAGTCGAGCCCGTAGGGATCGAGCACCCGGGCGTAGGACAGGAGCATCGGGTGGTCGAGGGCGAACTCGATCATCACGCGCGTGAAGTAGTGGTCGATCGACCAGGGCTTGCCCCACACCGTGGGGATCACCAGGAGCGCCCCGCCCAGGACGGCAAGGACGACGACGGAGAGGATGACTCGTCGCACTGGGCCCTCCTGAGATCGAGTCCTGAGATCGAGGGCCCGGCGGCCCCCTGTCGGGTAACTTGTGTACCGCGTTCTGCACAGAGGCGGCCAATGCACCGGGGCTTCATCCTCCAGCCCACCTACCGCGTGCGTCGCGGGCGGCCCGTGATCCAGCTCTTCGGGCGTCTCGAAGGGGACGGGGCCCCGCCGTTCCTGGTCGAGGACGACCGCTTCCACCCCTACTTCTTCATGTGGCCGGAGCACCTCGATGCACTGGCGCACGAGCACGACCTCACCGTGGAGAGGGTGCCCCTGGTCGACCTCAGCGGGCATCCGGTGGCGAAGGTCAGTGCGGGCGTGCCGGGCGCCGTCCCGCCCCTCCGCGACCGACTGCAGCAGCGGGGCGCCCAGGTCTTCGAGGGCGACGTTCGCTTCGCGTACCGCTACCTGATCGATCACAACATCCGGGCGGCCGCGCTGATCCGAGGACCGGCCCAGCAGGGTCCGGGGCCGCTGCTGCGCTTTCACAACCCGGAGCTCGAGCCCGCGAGCTTCCGCCCGGAGCTGTCGGTGCTCTCCATCGATCTCGAGACGTCGCCGGACGCGAGCGCGATCTTCTCGGCCGCCCTGGCCGGCACGGGTGTCGAAGAGGTGCACCTGATCTCGGACCGACCCGTCGCCGGCGCCGTGGTGCACCCCGACGAGCGCGCGCTGCTGAAGGCGCTGCTCGCCCGTATCCGCCAGATCGATCCCGACCTGATCGTGGGCTGGAACGTGGTGGACTTCGACCTGCGCGTCCTCGATCGGCGCTGCCACGCCCTCGGCCTGCCCTGTCACCCGGGTCGCACCGACGAGCCCATCGCCTTCCAGCAGGACCGAGGCTTCACGCGCCAGTCCCGCGCGTCCGTACCCGGGCGCATGGTGCTCGACGGAATCGTGCTGGTGCGCGATGCGATCCGGCTCGAGGACTACCGCCTGGAGACCGTGTCCCGTGCGCTGCTGGGTCGCGGCAAGAAGATCAACTCGGAGGCGCCGGACGCGGCGCTCGAGATCGAGCGGCTCTTCCGCGAGGACCCCGAAGCCCTGGTCGCGTACAACCTGGAGGACGCGCGCCTGGTGCTCGAGATCCTCGAGCGCGAGAGCCTGCTCGACCTCACCCTGGAGCGGAGCCTGCTCTCGGGCATGCAGCTCGACCGGGTGGGCGCGAGCATCGCCTCCTTCGACCTCGTGTACCTGCCCGAGCTGCGCCGGCGCGGCGTGGTGGCCCCCAGCGTCGAGATCGACCGCAAGACCGAGCCGGTGCGCGGCGGGGCGGTGCTCGACTCCGAGCCCGGCATCTTCTCGAACGTGGCCGTGTTCGACTTCAAGAGCCTGTATCCCAGCCTGATCCGGACCTTCAACCTGGACCCGCTGGCCTACTCGCGCGGGCGGTCCGAGGAGGACGCCATCACCGCGCCGAACGGCGCGCGCTTCTCGAGGCGCGACGCGATCCTGCCGGACGTGGTGCTGGGCTTCATGGAGCGCCGGGAGGAGGCCCGCCGGCGCGGCGCGCACCACGCCGACCAGGCCATCAAAATCATGATGAACTCGCTCTTCGGCGTGCTGGGAGCGGCGGCCTGCCGCTTCTTCGAGCCCGACGTGGCGAACGCCATCACCGGCTTCGGCCAGCAGACCCTGGGCTGGACCCGCGAGGCCTTCGAGTCCGAGGGCGTGCGCGTGATCTACGGCGACACGGACTCGGTGTTCGTCCGGCTCGAGACCCGGGACGCCGGCGCGCCCGCCCGGGCCGAGGCCGAGGCACTCCGGGACCAGGTGGGGACGCGCATCAGCACGCGGGTGCGGGACGAGTACCGCGTCGAGCCGCGCCTCACCCTGGAGCTGGAGCGCGTCTTCGATCGCTTCTTCATGCCCCGGGTGCGCGGGGGCAAGAGCGGCAGCAAGAAGCGCTACGCGGGCTGGAGCGAGGGACGGCTGGAGATCGTGGGCCTCGAGTCGGTGCGCCGCGACTGGCCCCCCGTGGCCCGGCGACTCCAGGAGGGCATGCTCACGCGGCTCTTTCAGGACGAGGAAGTGCTGCCCTTCGTGCGCGAGCTGGTGGCGCAGCTCCGCGCGGGCGAGCTCGACGAGGAGCTCGTCTATGTGAAGCGCATCCGCAAGGGCTCCCTCGATCGCTACACCGCCACCACGCCGCCGCACATCCAGGCCGCCCGCAAGGCGGGCGACGCGCTCGGCACCAGCCGGGTGATCCGCTACGTGATCACCGACGGCGGACCCGAGCCCGTCCTGCCGGGCCGCCCGTTGCCGCCCGCCATCGACCGCAGCCACTACCTCGAAAAGGTGCTGCGGCCGCTGGCCGACGCGATCCTGCCCGAGCTGGATCACAGCTTCGACGAGGCGCTGGGGCTGCCCCGACAGATGACGCTACTCTGACTCGGGAGAGCTGCGATGACTCGTGCCGTTCCCGCTCTCGATAGCAAAGCCTTCGGGCGTGCCCGGGACTACCTGCTGGAGAGCGCCCGCCCGCTGGAGCGCGCGCTCTTCCGCCACCGCTTCGAGGGCGGACCCGCCGACGACGTGCTGGCCGCCCTGTCGCTCTACCGGAATCCCGACGGCGGCTTCGGCCACGGCCTCGAGCCCGACTTCCGTCTGCCCGCCTCCTCGGCCATGGCCACCTCGGTGGCATTCCACGCCCTGCGCGCGGTGAAGGCCCGGGACGACTGCGACCTGGTGCGCGGCGCCATCGGCTACCTGGTCGACACGGTCGACCTCGAGCGGAGCGGCTGGCGGGGCGTGCCGCTCGCGGTGAACGACCACCCCCACGCGCCGTGGTGGGATCGCGCGGAGGACGCCGCGACCGACGCCTTCGGCAATCCCGACGCGGACCTCCTGGCCGCGCTCCACGAGCACGCCGCGCTCGTGCCCAGGGAGCTCCTCGGCCGCCTGACCGACGGGGCGCTGGCGCGTCTCGACGAATCGCCGGTTCCGCTCGAGCCCTACACGGCGCTCTGCTGGCTCCGCTTCGAGCCGGCCGCGCCGGCCGCGCTGCGCGTGCGCGTGGCCGAGCGGCTGCGGAGCGACGCGCGCAAGCTCATCGATCTCGACCCACGCCGCCGGGAGGAGAACCACTTCCAGCCCTTCTGGCTCGCCGAACGTCCCGCCGCGCTGCTCGCCGACCTGCTCCGCGAAGAGGTGGAGCGGAATCTCGACGCCGAGATCGAGCGCCAGCACGCCGACGGCTACTGGGAGCCGCGCTGGAGCTGGGACGACCGCTACCCCGAGGCCTGGCAGACCGCCCGCCTCGAGTGGCGCGGGAGCGAGACCCTGCGCACCGTGACCTGCCTCGCTGCGTGGGGCCGAACGGAACCGGGCACGCTGAGAGCCGACGTCCAGGGCCGGAAGTAGCTGAATCCGGCGGGCCGTTCTGAAGGGCCGCCGCGGGCCGCTGGGTGGGCGGTTCTAGCGAGGGGACTGCCCGCGCGGCCCCTTCAGGCCCGCGGCAGGTGCGGAT
>JAPUKG010000136.1 GCA_027295775.1 Pseudomonadota bacterium | reverse complement strand
CCGTGCTCGTTCAGGAGGGCACGCTCTCTCCGGGCGACGTGCTGGTGGTCGGCACCACCTGGGGGCGCGTGCGCGCCATCGAAGACGAGCACGGCAAGCGGGTGAAGTCGGCCGGCCCGTCCGTCCCGGTGCAGGTGACCGGACTTTCCGGCGTGCCCGAAGCCGGTCAGCGCATGCACGCAGTGGAGAACGAGCGCGTCGCGAAGGACATCATCTCCCACCGCGAGGACGCGAATCGGGGAACGACGACGGAGACGTCCCGCACCAAGCTCAGCCTCGACGAGATCTTCGCCCGCGCCGAAAGTGGTGGCGTGAGGGAGCTCTCCGTCGTGATCAAGGCGGATACGCGAGGCTCGGTGGAGGCCATCCGCGATTCCCTGCTCAAGCTCTCGACCGACCAGGTCAAGCTGGACGTGCTGCTGGCGGGCGTCGGCGCGGTGACCGAGACGGACGTGATGCTGGCCAGGGCCTCCAGCGCGGTGATCGTCGCCTTCCACGTGCGCCCCGAGCCGGCAGCGCGGAAACAGGCGGAGAGCGAGGGAGTCGACATCCGCGTCTACCAGGTCATCTACGACGTGGTGGACGAGGTCAAGCTGGCCATGGAGGGTCTCCTGCCGCCCACGGTCACCGAGGTGTTCGTGGGGCGGGCCGAGGTGCGAGAGACCTTCACCGTGCCGAAGGTCGGCATGATCGCGGGCTGCGCCGTGCAGGAGGGCAACATCCGCCGGGGCGGCTCGTGTCGCCTGGTGCGAGACGGCGTGCAGATCTACGAGGGTCGGATCGGGTCGCTCAAGCGCTTCAAGGACGACGTGCGCGAGGTGGCGTCCGGCTTCGAGTGTGGCATCGGTATCGAGGGCTACAACGACATCAAGGTCGGCGATGCGATCGAGCTGTTCACGCTCGAGGAGAAGCCCGCCACTCTGGAATGATCGTGGGCGCGTCGGTCATCGATCTTCACATCCACGGTTCCCAGTCCCTCAAGGCCAAGCGCGGCGTGGTGCGTTCGATCGTGCAGCGTGTACGCAATCGCTTCAACGTGTCCGTCGCGGAGATCGGCGGACAGGACACCTGGCAGCTGGCCGTTCTGGGAATCACCGCCGCGGGCTCCGACGAGGTGACCGTCCGACGCGTGCTCGACCGGGTCGGCGACTTCATCGAGAACCTGCATCTGGCGGAGGTTGGCGCCGTGGACACCTGTGTGGTCGAGCTTCCGCACGAGGACCCCCTGTGCACCGACGATCCGGAGGATATGGGCGATAGCCAAGATCCCGACACAGAGGCTCCCTGAGTCATGTCGCGGCACACGGTACGCGTCGGTGTCCAGATCATGGACGAGATCGCGCGGCTGCTCCGCGAGGACGTCTCGGATCCGCGCATCAAGCTCGTGACGCTCACCCGCATCGACGTGTCGCCCGACATGCGCAACGCGATCGTCTTCTACAGCGCCTTCGCGGCGAAAGGAGAGGTCGACGTCGAGAGCATCGGTCAGGGTCTCGCGAGTGCGGCCCCCTTCCTGCGCCGCCGCGCGGCGAAGGTGCTGCCGATGAAGCGCATGCCCGAGCTGCGCTTCCGCTACGATCCGTCGCTCTCGCTCGGGTCGAAGACCCTGGGCCTGCTCCGCGACCTCCAGGAAGGCGATGGGAATGGCGAGAAGGACTCGACGTAGGCAAGCCGAAGAGCCCGGTCCGTCCGGCTTCCTCGTGGTCGACAAGCCCGTGGGCTGGACGTCCCACGACGTGGTGGACGCGGCGCGAGGCTGGTTCTCCGCCCGACGCATCGGGCACCTGGGCACGCTCGACCAGAACGCCACCGGGGTGCTGCCGCTGGCGATCCGCTCCTCGACGAAGCTGATCGAGCACATCGCCGACCGCGCCAAGTCCTACGCCGGAAAGGTGCGGCTGGGCGTCGAGACGGACACTCTCGACGCCGCGGGGAAGGAGCTGGCGCGCTACGACGGCCCGCTGCCGGGCGAGGCAGAGGTGCGCGCCGCGCTGTCGCGCTTCGTCGGGGAGATCGAGCAGGTGCCTCCCATGTACAGCGCCGTCAAGAAGGGAGGGGTTCCGCTACACAAGCTCGCGCGGGAAGGCAAAGAGGTGGAGCGGGAGGCCAAGACCGTGCGCATCCACCGGCTCGAGCTCACGAAGTACGAGCCGCCGGATCTCACGCTGACCGTCGACTGCACGGGCGGAACCTATGTACGGGTACTGGCCGCGGACCTGGGCGAAAAGCTCGGCTGCGGGGCGCACTTGGCCGAGCTGCGCCGGACCCGCAGCGGTCCTTTCGTACTGGCCCAGGCCGCGACGCCCGAAGAGCTCGAAGCCGAGGCGGAGGCGGGCACCCTGTTGCGGCGGCTGCTGCCGCCGCTGGGCGTGCTCGGGCTGCCGGCGCTGCGCCTCGAGCCCGAGGAGATCCGCCAGCTGCAGCGGGGGGGCGAGATTGCGGCATCGGGTCCACCTCACCCGCCGGGGACCCGCATCGCAGCGCACGGTCCCGGGGGAGAGGTGGTGGCGATCGTGGAGCTGAAGCCCGGTCGACGCATCCGCCCGCTGCGCGTACTGGCCACTTCCGAGGCAGCCCACTAGCCCACATTTGCGGGCGAGGGGTAGCTCTGTAAGACTCCCGGCTTCTTGGGGCGGGGGTTCCTCCGCAGTTCCACTACATTCGACCTTCAGGAGTCCTGGTGATCTCCACTGCATTGAAGCAGACGACTGTCTCGGCCTACGGAAGTTCCGCAGCGGACACCGGCTCGACCGAGGTTCAGGTCGCCCTGCTCACCGAGCGCATCAACGGACTCTCGGAACACTTCAAGGTCCACAAAAAGGACCACCACTCTCGGCGCGGCCTGCTCATACTCGTGAGCCAGCGGCGCCGCCTGCTCAGCTACTTGAGGAGGACACAGCCCGAACGTTACCGGACGCTGATCCAGCGTCTGGGACT
>JAPUKG010000135.1 GCA_027295775.1 Pseudomonadota bacterium | reverse complement strand
CAGATGGAATACAAGATCCGCTCGATCCTTGGCAGTGTCACGCTGACACCGGATGCGGCCGAGAAGGTGCGGGGCACCCGGCTAACAGTCCAGGCGGCAAGGCGGATCACACTGAACATCGAGGAGGCCGTGGACGAGGTCTCGGCGAGCCTCGGCCTGGCCTCCCTTCGCGTGGTGCCCGGAGACGGCAAGCGGATCCACCTCGACGTGCAAACCGACGCCGACAACGAGGCCGGCATCGTGACCGCCGGTCCCCAGATCTACCAGGGCCGCGTGCAGCTCCTCCGGGACGCCGTGCTCGTGGCCAGCGAGATCGACTTTCAGGGCAGGGTCGACTCGGCGACCTCGGGCCCCAAGTCGCTCGTGGCCCGCGCCTCCGGGCGGATCCGGTTCGACGAAGACGTCGGAGGCAAGGCGCCCCTCCGCGAGCTCGAGCTCGACTTCCTGACCGCCGTGCAGCCGACCGGCCGAGCGGAGTTCGGGTCCGGCCGGGTCCACACGACGGGCGACATCCGCATCAACCCCGACGGCCGCACGGTCGTCACGGGCGTGGCCACCGTGTACAGCCGGACCGGCGACCTGATCTTCGAGACCGACTCGGGCAACTTTGTCATGGGCGCCGGAGAGACGGCCACCGCGATCGGCACCCTCGCGATCCGGGCCGACGATCCCGACTCGATCGTGATCGTGGCGGACCTGAACGCCGACCGGATCGAGATCGCAGCGGACACGGTGGGGTTCGTGCGCCGCTCGTCGGCCGATGTCCGGGTCTCCGGCAACGCCGCCACCCCCGACGGGGGCTCGGACATCAACGCCAACGAGATCGACATCGACGCGC
Source organism: Pseudomonadota bacterium (assembly GCA_027295775.1). Lineage (GTDB taxonomy): Bacteria > Myxococcota_A > UBA9160 > UBA9160 > UBA4427 > JAPUKG01. The sequence goes on along the minus strand of JAPUKG010000135.1, from coordinate 19,105 downwards.
GGGTCCTCGCGACAGTGGGCGTGGGCCGGGACCCGGTCTTCGGCGTGCCCGATCCGACCCAGCTGCCCGAGTTCCTGGCCGAACGCCCTCCCGGGCAGCGCTTCGCGGTGGTCGCGCTCAAACGAGACTCGACGCCGCTGACGAGCGAGGACCTCACCCTCACGAGCGGCGTCGTGGCGGACTGGAAGCCCTTCGGTCCGACGCGCGCGGACCTGAGCCAGGTCTACTGGACCCCCGCGCCCGATCCCCGCGTGCCGCCGACCCTCGACGACCGGGTGCCCGATAGCCAGGCGCTGGCGGCGGTGGGCATCCTGTCCCGGGAGCCCACCCGCGCCGAGTTCCGCCAGCGCCTGGAAGGCGCCGGCATCTACGACGACCGGGTGGGCGCCAGCGTGGCCGAGCCGCGCCTGTTCGCCGCGCGGACCGGCGAGGCCGTGGAGCTCTACCAGCGACTGTTCGGCGCCAACCTCGAGAACGCACCGCGCGTGCGCGAAGCCCTGCAGGCCGCGCTCGAGCGCTATCGGCGCGAGAGCCCCTTGCCCCGGGTCGTGGGCTTCGAGTTCCGGCGCTGGATCAAGAACCGCCCCAGCTCCCAGTTCGAGGCGTATACGACCCTCGAGGACCTGGACGCCCTCTTCCACGCCCATCGGAACTCCGGGCTCAGCCGCTTCGAGTACCGGCGCATCCAGCACGAGTGGCTGCTCGCCATCCAGCCCCACGGCATCGGGCTGGACGAGCTCGCCGAGGCGATCTTCCCGTCCCGCTACGTGCGCGGCAGCGACATCCTGGACATCTTCGGCCAGTGACGGCGGGCTTCCTCAGCCTCCGTCCGACGTCGGGCTCACCAGCTGAATCTCTCCCAGTCCCTCGAGCAGGGGGACCAGGGACTCGGCCGGACCCAGGACGACGATGGCGGCCCGGTCGGGGTGCAGGAGGCGACGCGCCGCCGCCGCGGTCAGCTCGACCGTGACCGCGGCCACGCGGGTTCGGTACGTGTCGAGCAGATCGTCGGGCATGCCATACACGTCCAGGTCGACCAGTGCGCCCATGACTGCCTGGGACGTCTCGAGGCCCAGCCCGAATCTGCCCGCCGCCAGGCTCTTCGCGTTGGCCAGCTCCTCTCCGTCGGGCGGGTCCTGCACCATCTCGGCCAGCACCGACAGGAGCAGGTCGACCACCCGCCGGGTCTCGGGCGCGCGGGTGAAGGTGGAGACGCGAAACGGCCCCGGCTGCCTGCGCAGCGAGAAGCCGGACCAGACCCCGTAGGTCAGCCCCTCGTCGGAGCGCACGCGCTGCATCAGGCGCGAGGCGAAGCCGCTGCCGCCGAGGACCTTGTTCATGAGGTCCGCCGGCACCCGCTCCTCGTAGGTCCGCTCGATCCCCTCGTGGCCCACGACGATGCGCGACTGCACCAGGTCGGGCCGGTCCACCACGACGATGCGCCGCGCCGGCGGCAACACGGCCGGTGCCGGCGCCGCGGGCGGGGGCACCTCCGCCGCCGCCCAGGCCGCCGGACCGAAGGCGTCCCGCGCACGCCGCACGAGGTCCTGGGCGTCGACGTCGCCCACCGCCGAGAAAATGCTGTTTCCCGGCACGAAGACCCGCCGGTGAAAGGCGCGCGCGGACCCGGCGTCCAGGGTCGCGACGCTCTCAGGCGTGCCCGTCAGCGGAAGGCCGTATCGGTGCTCGGGGTACAGGACGCGCGCGAAGTGCCAGCCGACCAGCGTGCCTGGATCGTCCGCGGCACGGCCCAGCGCCGCGAGCTTCTCGTCCCGGGCCTTGACGCCTTCCCCCAGGTCGAAGCGCGGTCGCAGCACGACGTCGGCCAGCACGTCCATCAGCCGGTCGAGATCCCGGGACAGCCCGCTCACGACCACGGTCATCGAGTCCCAGTCCACGGCCACGTCGAGGGTGGCGCCGATTCGGTCCACGCTGCGCGCGAGAGCCAGGGCGTCCCGGTCGCCCGCCCCGCGCTTCATGAGCTCCGCGGTGTACTGGGCCAGGCCGGCTTCGCTCCGCTCGACCAAGGCTGCGCCGCGGCGCAGGGTGACGCCCACGGTGGCCAGAGGGAGCCGGCGATCCTCCAGGACCAGGATGCGCAGTCCGTTCTCGAGGTCGCTTCGGGTGAGCGCGCCGGGGGGAACCACCGGGGCCACGGCGGGCGGCGGCGGGGGCTGGTCCCAGGCGAAGCCGTCGTCCGACGGCAGCAGCGCACAACCCGGGCCGAGCCCGAGGACAACGGCAGCCACCGCAAAGAGGGGATTGCGTCGACTCACGACGGATCCTCCTGCCCGTCTGCTCCCAGCTCGGGTTCGGGGGGCGGTGGTACCACGTGCACGACGCTGCGCCCCTCCGGCGTCAGGTAGGTGCGGACCACGCGCTGCACGTCGTCCACGGTGACCGCGCGGATGGCGGCGATGCGCTCGTCCAGCGGGCGGATGCGGCCGAAGGTGACCATCTCGCGGCCGATGCGCGACGCCAGGGCGTGGGCGGTGCCGAGTCCCGTCACCAGGGACACCTCGAGCTGGGTCGCCGCCTTCGCGACCTCCTCCGGGCGGACGCCCTCGCGCTGGATGCGGTCGATCTCGGCAAACAACAGCGCCTCGACCTCGTCGATCGACGCTCCGGGCCGCACGCCCGCCCGCGCGTAGAAGAGACCGGCCGTCTTCAGCTCCCAGTAGGCGCCCTCGGCGAACAGCGCCTTCTGCGACTCATAGACCAGCGCGCGGTAGAGGCGGCTCGAGCGGCCGCCGGAGAGGATCTGGCTCGCCACGTCCAGCGCCTCGGCGTCGGCGTGCCCCGACGGCGGAGCGTGCCAGCCCGCCATCAGGATGGGGCTGCGCAGATCGAAGTGAACCGTGCTCCGCCGCTCCCCGCGCTGCTCCGGCTCGACGGTCGGGCTGCGGGGCACCTGGGACACCGGCGGCAGCCGGCCGAATCGGCGCTCCACCCGGGCCAGGACCTCCCCGGTGTCGAAGTCGCCCACGATCGCCAGCACGATGTTGTTCGGGGCGTAGTAGGTGGCGAAGAAGTGGCGACAGGCATCGAGTGTGACCGCCTCGATGTCGCTCTTCCAGCCGATCACCGGCCAGCGGTACGGATGCGCGATCCACGCCCCGGCCGTCAGGGCCTCGAAGGCGCGCCCGTTCGCGCTGTCCTCGGTGCGCAGCCGTCGCTCCTCGAGCACCACCTCGCGCTCGGTGTCCAGGTTCTCCTGGTCGATGCGCAGGTGGGCCAGCCGCTCGGCTTCGAGATCGATGACCAGCGGCAGGGACTCCGAGGTAACGTCCTCGAAGTAGACGGTGACGTCCCGGCTCGTGAAGGCATTGAGTCGTCCGCCCCGCGCGTTCACCAGCCGCGCGTGCTCCTCGGGGCCCAGGTGCTTCGAGCCCCGAAACATCATGTGCTCGAAGAGATGGGCGATGCCGGTGTAACGCGTCTCGTCCCCGGACCCGGCCTTGACCCACATCTGGAACGACGCCACCGGCGTGGCGTGGTCCTCGAGAGTGAGGACGGTGAGGCCGTTGTCGAGTGTGGTGATGCGGACGTCGCTCGCGGGATCGCGGAGGGCGAGGGAGGCGTCCACGGCGAACGCCGCTGGGGCGCCAGCCAGCCAGAGCGAGAGCGCCGCGAAGATCAGGCCGTGACGGATTTGCATGGCGGAGTACCGTATCGCAGGAGCCGAGAGGAGAGAAGCGGGTGGCCGAACCCCAGCACGAAGCCGAGCTTCGCGAGATCCTTGGCGAGATCACGCAGGGGCCCCGGACCATCGCCTTCGTGGGGATCAAGGATGACCCACAGGCCGACGCCTACCGGATCCCCCGCTATATGCAGGAACACGGCTACCGCATCGTGCCGGTCAATCCCATGCTCCACTCGGTGCTCGGAGAGCCGGCTTTCGCCTCTGTCACCGATGTGGATATGCCCCTCGACGTGGTGGACTTGTTCCGAGCGCCGGAGCACGTGCCCGGCCACACCGACGAGATCCTGACCCTGGACCCTCTTCCCGGCGCCGTTTGGATGCAGCTCGGCATCCAGCACGGGGCGTCGGCCGCCCGGCTCCGCGCGGCGGGCATCCGGGTGGTCCAGGATCGCTGCATCATGGTCGAACACGGCCGCCTGCTGGGGCCGCGAGCCGAGTCTCGTTGAGCCGCCGGCGAGACGGCGCCACCGTGTACTCCTCCGAGCACGGGCGGGTGTGTCCCCACTGCGGCCTGCCGGCGAGACGCTGTGTGTGCCGGGCGAACCCGCGGGGTGATCGCGCGTCGCAGGGCGACGGGGTGGTTCGGATCCGCCGCGAGGTGAAGGGGCGGCGCGGCAAGACCGTGACGACGATCTCGGGCGTGCCGCTGCCCGCCGGCGAGCTGCGCGACCTCGCCGCCGACCTGAAGCACCGCTGCGGGACCGGCGGCGCCCTCAAGGAGGGCGTCATCGAGATCCAGGGCGATCACCGGGACCTCCTCGAGGCGGAACTCCGCAAGCGCGGATTCGAGGTAAAGCGAGCCGGGGGCTAGGAGAGAGACTCCGGAGTCGCTCTCCTGGCCGCTCGCTGCATCCGGCGCACGGTGCGCAGGTCGCCCAGGCTCTGCCAGAGCCGGTCGAAGACGCCGTACTTGGAGACTCCGTAGCGCCGCGGCCGGTGCGCAACGGGCACCTCCGTCAGGCGCGCGCCCTCGAGCCGCAGCAGGGTGGGCAAGAAGCGGTGCATGCCGCGCTCGAGCTGGATGCGCTGCACGAACTCGGCCCGCATGACACGCAGCGAGCAACCGACGTCGGTGACCGTCTCTCGGGTGAGACGGTTGCGGACAGCGTTCGCCAACGTGGAGACGAGGATGCGCGCCCAGGAGTCTCGTCCCAGTCGCCCGACGCGCACGCCGTTCACCACGTCGGCGTCGCCCAGGTGCTCCAGCAGCCGCGGGATGTCGGCGGGATCGTTCTGGAGGTCGGCGTCGAGGGTCGCGAGGAGCGGCGCCCGGGCCGCCCGAAAGCCCTCGGCGAGCGCCGCCGACTGACCGCGGCGCTCACCGAGGGGAAGGACGCGCACCGCCGGGTCCTTCGCCTCGAGCGCGCGCAGCACGTCCAGGCTGCCGTCTTCGCTGCCGTCGTCCACGAAGATCAGCTCGACGGGCCCGCCCAGCGACGCCAGGGCGGCGTCGAGCTCCCGATGGAGCGGGACCAGCGAATCTCGCTCGTCGCGCACGGGCACGACGACGGAGAGCACAGGAACGGCCGAGGTCACCGGCCTCCTCGCTAGGGCTCCCGGCACAGGAGGAACCAGCTGCCCAGGTCCACGCCCCGACGCGCGGCGGAGCCGACGGTGACGTGCTCCGACACGCGGCGGAGCGTGTCCACCATGAAGCCGTAGACCAGCCGCCCCACGCCCCGCTCGTTGGAGCGGATCTCGGGCCAGCCCTGGGGATGGTCGGTGGGCACCCGCCGGTAGTCGATCAGCACCTCCTCGCGCTCGGGCGAGTCTTCGGCCACGAAGTAGCCGGGGCCCGTGAGCGAAGAGAGGCTCTGGAAGTTGAAGCCGTACAGCTCGCCGGGGTGTTCGGCGCTCTCGCCCTTCGGCCGGGTGAAGCGCTTCTCGAAGTGCGTGAACGCGGGCAGGGTGTTGCGCCCGAAGTGTCGGACGGTCTGGAGATCACCGGTGGCGGGCGGAACCAGGTCCGTCAGGCGCACGGGCGCGTAGGCGTCGACAACCTCCCACAGGCGCGACTGCTCCTTGCGCCCACAGCCGCGGACCGCCGCCACCCGTTCGCCGTGGGTGAGCCCGTCCAGGAAGCGGGTGATCTCGATGGGCTTCGGCGTGCTCTCGTGGATCCGGGCGGCGAGCTCCTCGGCCGGCCCTGCGTTGGGTGAAGCGCTCATCGGACACCTCCTCGATTCACGCGTGAAGGGCCCATGGGGCACCTCCTCGATCCGCAAGGTACCGTCCGCGCAACCGATGAGCGAGCCGACACGTTCCCGAAAGGCCGGGCTCGCCGTGATCGCAGCCGCGGCCGTGCTGCTGCTCACCGGGCTCGGCACGACGGGTCTGTGGGCGCCGGACGAGCCGCGCTACGCCCAGATCGCCGAGGAGCTCCGCTCCGGCACGCACGGACCGGGCGGCGCCGTCCTGCTGCGCCTGAACGGCCAGCCGTATACCCAGAAGCCGCCCCTCTACTACTGGATCGCGGCGGCGCTGGGCGCCCCGGGCGGGCGCGTCAGTGAGGCGCTGGCTCGGCTGCCGTCGGCGCTGGCCGGCGTGGCGATGGTGTGGCTGACGCTCCAGCTGGGAGGACGCCTGTTCCGGGGCCGGCCCCGGGCCGCGCTCTGGAGCGCGCTGGTCCTGCTGACGGTCTTCCGCTTCGGTCACGTGGCGCGGCGCGTCCAGCTGGACGTACTGCTCGGCGCGCTCGAGCTCGCCGCTCTCTACGCCTTCTGGCGCCTGTTCGAGGTGGCCGGCCGAGCACCGGGCACTCGCCGCTGGCTCTGGCTCCTGCACGGCGCCCTCGGACTCGCGGTGCTGGCCAAGGGACCGGTCGGACTGCTTCCCGTCGCCGTTGCCGCGGTGTTCCTCGCCTGGGAGCGCCATCGAGGGGATCGAACCGCGCGACGCGACATCTTCCCCGCATGGAGCTGGCTCGTCTCCCTGGGGCCCGCCCTCGTGTGGCTGGGAGGCGCCGCGGCCCTCGCGCCCGCCGGCTTCCTAGAGGACAGCGTCTCCCAGAACCTCTTCGGCCGATTCTTCGCGGGAACGTCCCACGCGCGCCCCATCCCCTACTACCTGTATCAGTTCCCCCTCGACTTCCTGCCCTGGACCCTGCTGTGGCCGCTCGCGTTCCTCGTGGGCCGCCGCGTTCGACGCGAGAGCTCCGAAGAGGAGCGGCGGGCCCGGCGCTTCCTGGCCAGCTGGATCGGGGTCTTCCTGGTCTTCTTCTCGATCTCCGCCGGAAAGCGCGGCCTGTACCTGCTCCCGGCCTTTCCGGCGGCGGCGCTGCTGTGCGGCGCGAGCCTGGACGCGGCGGTACACGCGCGCGGGGGGGTACCCGCCGCCGTTCGCGGCGCGCTCGCGGCGGCCGCGCTCGCGCTCGGCGCCGCCGGTGGGATCGTCGCGTGGCGCGGAGGCTGGCTGCTGGTCGAGGGCTCGGGCTTCGCGCTGCCCGCGAGCTTCGGCGCCGCCCTGGCCATCGCCTGCGGCGGCGCGATCAGCCTGGCCATCGGGCTCGCCCGTCGATGGCCGGGAGGCGACGCCGTGCTCACGGGCGTGTTCGCCGGTCTCGTCGCTGTCGAGCTCTCGGTCTTCGCCCTCGCCTATCCGGCCTTCGACGACGAGAAGTCGCCGCGGGCCATCGCCCTTGCCGCGGCCGAGGTGGCGGGACCCGGCGGCGCGGTGGCGGTCTTCGATCGCACTCCCCTCGTCGGCGGTATCGCGTACTACAGCGGGCGGCCGGTGGTCCCCCTCTCCGACGCGGCCGCGGCCCGCCGCTTCGTCGCAGAGGGCGGGCGCGCTGTCATCGTGCTGGAGCGCCGGCTCGACGCACTGCGCAGGGCGGGGGACTTCGAGGTGCGCGCGTCTTCGCGCTCCGGAAGGCGCACGCTCGTAGTGGCGACGCCCACGTCAGCCCGCGCGCCGTGAACGTGCCAGCAACACCGCGATCCCGGCGGAATCGCGTAGGTTTTTCGCCGCAAGCCTGTCGAAACGCGAGCCTCTCGGCTACCCTCGTCGGGCCTCCAAACTGCCAGCTCATCCCAACCCCGAAGGTCCGACCGCGGAAGACGCGAGGACAAGGAGCCCCGAAATGGCCGAGAGCGCGGAACTTCGCGTGGGAGACCAGACGGTCGAGCTGCCCGTCGTCGAGGGAAGCGAGGGAGAGCGCGCCATCGACATCAGCGAGCTGCGCGCCCAGACGGGTTGCATCACCCTCGACCCCGGCTTCGCCAACACGGGATCGTGTCAGAGCGGCATCACCTTCATCGACGGCGAGCGCGGCGTGCTCCAGTACCGCGGTATCCCCATCGAGGAGCTCGCGGAGAAGGCCACCTTCCTCGAGGTCGCGTACCTGCTGGTCTACGGAAAGCTCCCGGACAAGGAGCAGCTCGAGTACTACCGCGAGTCGATCCGCTACCACACAATGATCCACGAGGACTTCCGGAGCTTCTTCGGCGCCCTGCCGAAGGATGCCCACCCCATGGCCGCCTGCTCCTGCGCAGTCGGCGCCCTCGCCACCTTCTACCCCGACTCCCTCGACCCGCGCGATCCGCGCCAGGTCGAGGTCTCGATCCACCGATTGATCGCCAAGCTGCCGACCCTGGTCGCGTACGCGTACAAGCACTCGATCGGGCAGCCCGCCATGTACCCGCGGAACTCGCTCCGGTACGTGGCGAACCTCCTGTACATGATGTTCGGGAACCCGTGCGAGGAGTACGACGTGGACCCGGTCGTGGCCAAGGCCCTGGACCTCCAGTTCATCCTCCACGCGGATCACGAGCAGAACTGCTCGACCAGCAGTGTGCGCCTGGTGGGCTCCTCCATGGTGAACCTCTTCGCCGCCATCTCCGCGGGCATCAACGCCCTCTGGGGCCCGCTCCACGGGGGCGCGAACGCCGAGGTCATCGACATGCTGGCCGCGATCCGCGACGAGGGCATGAGCGGCCGGCAGTTCGTGGAACGCGCCAAGAGCAGGAACGACACCTCGCGGCTGATGGGCTTCGGCCACCGGGTCTACAAGAACTTCGACCCGCGCGCGAAGATCCTGAAGAAGGCCTGCTTCGACGTGCTCGACAAGCTGGGCGTGCACAGCAAGCTTCTGGAGATCGCTGTCGAGCTGGAGGAGATCGCGCTCAAGGACGACTACTTCGTCGAGCGCAGGCTCTACCCGAACGTCGACTTCTACTCGGGCGTCATCTACAACGCCATCGGCACGCCCTCGAACATGTTCACGGCCATGTTCGCCATCGGCCGGCTGCCCGGCTGGATCGCCCACTGGGCGGAAATGCACGCGGACCCGCAGTTCCGGATCGGCCGCCCGCGGCAGATCTACACGGGCCGTACCAAGACCGCGTTCACGCCCATCGATCAGCGCTGAGCCCGAGGCCGGGCCCGCGTGAGCGCCGCGCTGCCCGTGTGGATCGACGGCGAGCTGCACCCGCGCGAGCGGCCGGCGCTGCGCGCCGACGACAGCGCCTTCCTCGAGGGACGCGGCTGCTACACCACCGCCCGCGTGGTGGCGGGACGGCCGCGCTGGCCCGAGCGGCACGCGCGCCGGCTGCGCCGGGACGCACGCACCCTGGGCCTGGGCGAGGTCGACGAGCAGGGGGTCCAGCGCGCGCTCCAGGAGATTGCGGAGGCGATCTTCCCCGACGGCGACGGCGTGGTGCGGCTCGAGGTGAGCTGCGACGGAGACGGCCGGCTCCACCTGGTCGGCGTCCCGCGGACCCTGGGCGAGGAGCCCGACCTCTGGACGGCCGTGGTCTCGATGGTTCGCCACCCCGGTCCCATGCCGTGGGGCGGTGCCAAGGTGACGAGCCATCTGTACGCCGCAACGGGCCGGCGGGAGGCGGACGACGCCGGCGCCGACGAGGCGCTGCTCTTCGACCGCGCCGACCTCCTCGTCGAAGGGACCCGGTCGAACCTGCTCTTCGTCGCCGGCGACGGCCGGCCACGGGCAGCCAGCCTGAGCCGCGGCGGCGTGGCCGGGCTCGGACTCGAGGTCCTCCGCGAGCGGCTCCCGGAGCTCGGGGACGGAGATCTCGGGCGGCACGACCTCTTCGACGTGTCGGAGCTCATCGCCCTGAACTCGATTCGCGGCGCTCACGCCCTGGTGCGGGTCGACCGTCGCGAGATCGGCAACGGGTGCGCGGGCCCCTGGGCCCGCCGCATCGCCGATCTCCTCTCCGCCGATTGACTGGGTTACCCTGCTCCAATGGATATCCAGGGAATCGGAGCCATCGTGACTGGGGGCGCGTCGGGGCTCGGCGAAGCCACCGCCCGCGCCCTCACCGCCCGGGGCGCCCGTGTCGCGATCCTCGACCTCGGTCACTCCAAGGGGGCTGACGTCGCCAAGGACATCGGCGGCGACACGGTCTTCTGCCAGGCCGATGTGACCAGCGAGGAGGACGTCACCGTCGCCATCGACGGCGCGGTCGAGCGCTTCGGCGAGATCCGCGTGGCGGTCAACTGCGCGGGGATCGGCAGCGCGGGTCGCACCGTCGGCAAGGACGGCACGCCCTTCGACCTCGAGATCTTTCGCAAGACCGTGGAGGTGAACCTGATCGGCACCTTCAACGTGCTCCGGCTGGCAGCGGCGAAGATGGTCGGCAACGAGCCCAACGACGAGGGCGAGCGCGGCGTGCTGATCAACACGGCGTCGGTGGCCGCCTTCGACGGCCAGATCGGGCAGTGCGCCTACTCGGCCTCCAAGGGCGGCATCGCGGGCATGACGCTGCCCATCGCGCGGGACCTGGCGCGGCACGGCGTGCGCGTGATGACGATCGCACCGGGCCTGTTTCGCACGCCCCTGCTGATGCTGCTGCCCGAGCCCGCCCTGGAAGCCCTGGGCGCCACGACGCCCTTCCCGTCGCGGCTCGGAAAGCCGGACGAGTTCGCGTCCCTGGCCTGCCAGATCGTGGAGAACCCGATGCTGAACGGCGAGGTGATCCGCCTCGACGGCGCCCTGCGCATGGCGCCGAAGTAACACCATGGATCTCGGCAAGCTGGCCATCACTCTCCCGGCGCCCTTCCTGGACGCCGCCACCTGCGTGGACCTCGGCCGCAGAGCCGAGCAGGAGTGGGGCTACCATGCGATCTGGCTGGCGGAGACCGGCGGCGCCGAGTCCTTCGCCCTGGCCGGCGCGCTGGCCACGGCCACTTCGCGGGTCGAGATTGGCACGGCCATCGTGCCCGTCTACAACCGCACCCCGGCCGTGCTCGCCATGGGCGCCGGAACCGTGGCCCAGCTCTCCGGGGGCCGCTTCGTACTCGGGCTGGGCACCTCGAGTCACGGCATCATCGAGGACTGGAACGGACTTCCCTTCGAGGCGCCGCTGGCCCGGGTGCGGGAGACGGTGGCGGTCCTCCGGCAGGCGCTGGCCGGCGAGAAGACGGACTTCGCCGGCAAGACGCTTCACTCCCGCGGCTTCCGACTGGGCGCGCTCCCCGCAAAGCCGCTGCCCATCTATCTGGCGGCGCTGCGCGAGAAGATGCTCCGGCTGGCCGGAGAGTGCGGCGAGGGACTCATCATCAATTTCTTCCCCGTGACCGCCCTGCCCCAGATCCTGGGCGCCTACCGCGCGGGCGCGGCGGCGGCGGGCCGGGACGCGTCGCAGGACGAGGTGGTCGCCCGGTTCCAGGTGGCCATCACCGACGACGTGGAGGGCGCGCGCGGTCTGGTGCGCGCGGCCTTCGGCGGCTACGTGGCAGCGCCCGTCTACAACCGCTTCTTCGACTGGGTCGGCTTCCCGGATGTGGCAGCGGGCGTGGCCAAGGCCTTCGCCCAACGCGATCGGCAGGGAACGGCCCGCGCCATGACCGACGACTTCATCGACCGGGTGACCATTCTGGGCAGCGCCGATGCGTGCCGCGAGCAGCTGGCCGCGTTCGTGGCGGCGGGTGTGACCGTGCCGGTGATCTCACCGCTGGTCGCGACGCCCGACGGTGCCACCGCGGTGTTCGAGGCGCTGGCACCGGCCCTCTGAAGCCAGCCTTCTGAACTTCGCTCGCCTCACCCGAGGCGAAGCCTCGGGTGGGCTCGCTGCGCGCTCACGGCCTGGCTCCCCAGTTCTTCCAGCCTTGGCAAGCGCTCGCTTGCGTGCACTGGGCACAGACCCCGGATGCGAACGCGAGCGCGCAGCGGGGCGAAGCCCCGCGAAGTTCAGAAGCCTAGTGGAGCTGGGGGTTCGTCTCGGGCGAGAAGATCGCCATCAGGACGTTCTTCACCGAGGGCTCCTCGACACCGGGTCTCAGGTCGAAGAAGCGCAGCTCGAACGGAGCACGCTCGACCGCAGGGACCTGGGCGCTGAAGTCGGCGAGGAGCCGGTCGAGGATCTCGCGGGCCCGCTGCGCGTCCACGTCCGCCAGGTGCAGCACCGCGCGCTCCCGGGTCATGCGGAAGATCCCGTCCTCCACGCGCAGCGCGCTCTCCACGAAGTCGATGAACCCGGGGAAGCGCAGGTCGCCCTCCCGGGCTGCGAGGCCCACCAGGACCGAGGGAAGCGAGTGCTCGCGTGCCAGGTCCGTGGCTCGAGCCAGCAGCGCTCGCAGCTTGCGCGGATCGTCGTTCGTCTTGCTCGGCATCCCGACAGCGGCCATGGCCTGCCTATCGTCTCCGGATGGGCGCTTCTGTAGCCCCCGGGAGATCGCTCGGCGGTGGCGGCGTCTTAGGGCTACCCGAATCCAGGACGGTGCGAAAGCCCCCAAGGGGGTGGCGCGCTCCCGGCCATCCTCTACCGTGGCGCCCTTCCATGCTCCTCCACGACCGATCTCGTCGACTGGCCTCCGGCTTCGCCGTGTTGGTCGGCGCCACCTACGCACTGATCGTGCTGGGCGCCCTGGTGCGCTCCAACGACGCGGGACTGGCCTGCCCAGACTGGCCGCTCTGCTTCGGCGAGTGGGTGCCGCAATTCGATGTGCGGATCGCCTTCGAGTGGGCGCACCGCGTGGTGGCCGGCGGCATCTCCATCGCGTTCGTGGCACTGGGCTGGGCGACGCTGCGCGACCCGGCCTCCCGACGCGCGGCCGGTGGCCTGCTCGCGGTGGCGGCACTGCTCCTGGCCGTGCAGATCCTGCTCGGCGCGCTCACGGTCTGGCAGCTGCTGGCCTCGTGGACGGTGACCTCGCATCTGCTGACGGGGAATGCCTTCGCGGTCGCCCTACTGCTCGTGTGCCTCCGGCTCCGCGAGGACGCGCCCGGGCCGCCGATCCGGCTCGCGCTCCTGCGGCCCCTGCTCTCAGCCACGGCGCTGTTGCTCGCGTTCCAGGTGGCGCTGGGTGGGCTCGTGGCGTCCCAGTACCTGGGCCTGGCCTGCCCCGACTGGCCCACCTGCATCGACGGCGTCTTCTATCCCGGCTTCGAAGGCGGGCGGGGCATCCACCTCTCGCACCGCACCGCGGGCTACGGGCTGGTCGTGGCGCTCGCGCTCTGCGCCCTCGCCGGGCGGCGCGAGGCCCGGGTCCGGCCGCTCCTGTGGACGGCGCTCGGGCTCTGCCTGGCCCAGGTGGCAGTCGGAGTCGCCAACGTCCTGCTGCGCCTGCCCGTCGAGATCACGGCGCTGCACTCGGCACTGGCGACCGCCCTGATCCTCACCGTGGCCGCGGCGCTCCGGGCCGTCTGGACGGGCCGTGCGGCGCCGCCCGTGGATGGGCCCGCCGCGCCGTCGGTGCTACACCGTCGCCTCCCGGAGTAGACGAGCCCATGCGACCGCATCAGGTCTTCGCCGCCATGCCGCCCGAGCGGGCCGCCGCCTTCTTCCGCGGGCTGGCCGAGAGCGCCCCGGGCGCGTTCCAGCAGGCCCTGCTCGCAGCCAGCGCCGCCCTCAAGAGCCGGCCCCAGTACCTGATGAAGCAGCCCTTCGACAAGCGCGCCGCCGCCGTGCGCCGGGCCCTCTCGCGTGTCGCCGCCGACACCATCGCCGAGGAGATGCTGGCGGTCTACTTCCTCGAGTGCCGCAAGGAGCTGCTGGTGGAGTGGCTCGACGGCCTGGGCATCGAGCACGACTCGGGCACCCTCCAGGAGACCGTGCCGGCCGAGCCCACGGCCGTGAAGCTCGGCCAGGCGGTCGAGACGTTCCGCCGCGCGGATGACGACTCCGACCGCGAGCTCCTGCTGCGCGCCTTCGCAGCCCAGAGCGCCATCGACTGGCCCGCCCTGGACGCGCTGCTCAGCTCCCCTCCTGGAACATCTTCATCATGAGGCCCATCTCGTCTGCGATGCTGTTGGGGACGATGTAGCCGTCCTCCTTGCGGATCACGTCCAGCTGGGCCTGGACCTCCTCGGCGCTCACCGACTTGCCCTTGCCGGCGTACCAGCCCGGCGTCAGACCGATGAAGATCCGCGCGAAGCGACCGCCGCCAACCGAGTAGATCTCGTGGGTCTGCTGACAGGCCTCGGAGACCAGGTAGGTGACCAGAGGCGTCACGCACTCGGGGCCAAGGGTGTCGGCCATCGGCCCGAGCAGCTCCTCCGTGAGCCGCGTCTGCGCGATCGGCGCGATCGCATTCGCCTTGATGTCGTACTTGGCGCCCTCCACCGCCAGCACGTGCATCAGTCCGACCAGGCCCATCTTGGCGGCGCCGTAGTTGGTCTGTCCAAAGTTGCCGAAGATCCCGGCGGCGGAAGCGGTGAAGACGAAGCGGCCGTAGCCGTTGTCCTTCATGTTCCGGAAGGCCGGCTGGGACACGTAGAACGCGCCCTTCAGGTGCACGTCGAGGACGATCCCCAGCTCTTCCGGGCTGAGCTTCACGAACGACTTGTCGCGCAGGATGCCGGCGTTGTTCACCACGACGTCGACCTTGCCGAAGTTGTCGATCGCCGTCTTGACGATCGCCTCGCCGCCCTCGGGCGTCGATACCGAGTCGTAGTTCGCCACGGCGGTGCCGCCGGCCTCGGTGATCTCCTTCACCACCTCGTCGGCCATGTTCATGCCGGCACCGGTGCCGTCGGCCTTGCCGCCCAGGTCGTTCACCACGACCTTGCCGCCGCGCTTGCCGATCTCGAGGGCGTAGGTCTTGCCGAGGCCGCCCCCGGCCCCGGTGATGATGGCGACCCGGTCGTCGAATCGGATCTCACTCACTGTCTGACTCCTTCCGCAAAGCGCCCCGCGCCTTGCGCACCGAACTCACGATGGGTGGTTGATGTGCCGCCTGGCATCTGGGCTCGACCCGCAGCGGCGTCGTGGGCGGGCATGATAGCGAAGCGCTCGGCTTCCGCCGGGCGGATCGGACCCGGGAGGGGCACACTCCCGAGCGTGCTGTGGCTCCTCGCCCCGTTCGCAATCGCCCTGGCGGCGCCCGGCTCCAACGCGTGGCAGCCGGCTCCACTTCCCCGGGATCGACCGGCACACGAGCTACGACGTGGTGGAGACGGAGTGGGGTCCGGCCTTCCGCGCCCTGGCCACTTGCTCGGCCTCGGCGATGCTCCTGGAGCTTCCCGAGCTGGACCTGACCGAGATGCCCCGCCTGCGTTGGCGCTGGCGGGTGGAGACCGGGCTCGCTCTAGAGGACGAGCGGACCCGGGACGGCGACGACTTCGCGGCGCGGGTCTACGTCCTGTTCCCCTTCGACTCGGCCGGGGCCTCGCTCTGGGACCGACTGCGCCGGGCCATCACCTCTCGGCTCTACGGACGCCCACTGCCGGGGCGGGCGCTCAACTACGTGTGGGCCAGCCGGGTCCTGCCCGGTACCCGCTGGACGAATCCGTTCAGCGAGGATGCGCTCGTGATCGCGCGGCGCACGGGTTCGGCGGAGGCGGAGGGCGGCGGCTGGCAGACCGAGGTCGTGGACCTGCCGGCAGACTACCGAGCCTGGATGGACGAGGCACCGCCGGCCCCGCTGGCCCTGGCGATCATGAGCGACAGCGACAACGCGTGTCGCCGGAGCGCGGCGCTCTTTGCGGACTTCGCGTTCCTGCCCGCGGCTGCCCTGGAACCCGTGGCGGGTACCGGCATCGGAGGCTTTCATGAGTGACCAACCTGGCATCGCGGGGGCGGACGACGCGGGGCAGAAGACGGGCAAGGGCTTCCCGATCGGAAAGGTCGTCATCGGCCTCGCCGCCCTGGTCACCCTGGTTCTGTTGGCGCGACAGGCCGGCGAGTACATCCCCCTGTTCGCCGAGTGGGTCGAAGACCAGGGCATCTGGGGCCCGGTCGCGTTCATCGCGGTCTACGCCGCCGCCACCGTGGCCTTCGTGCCGGGCTCGCTCCTCACCCTGGCGGGCGGCGCGGTCTTCGGGCTCTGGAAGGGGAGCCTCTACGTCTTCGCGGCGGCGGTGCTCGGCTCGTGCGGCGCCTTCCTCACCTCGCGCTACGCGGCGCGGAGCGCCATCGAAGCGAGGTTCGGCCGCAACGCGCGCTTCGCGGCCATCGACCGCGCCGTCGAACGAGAGGGACTGAAGATCGTCTTCCTCCTGCGCCTCTCTCCCCTGTTTCCGTTCAACGCCCTGAACTACGCGCTCGGCTTGACGGGGATCCGGTTTCGGGACTACGTGGTGGCGTCCCTGGGCATGATCCCCGGCACGATCCTCTACGTGTACTACGGGTGGATCGCCGGAGACGTGGCCGCCCTGGCCGGGGGCGCCGCCCCCGAACGGACGCCCATCGACTACGGCGTGCAGGCCCTGGGCCTGGTCGCCACCGTGGTCGTCACCGCCATCGTGACCCGCCTGGCCCGCCGGGCCCTGAAGCAGGCCACCGACACCGCTACCGCTACCGAAGAGGAAGCCCACGATGTCCCCTGAGCTGCACCCCCTCGACGAGCACAACGAGGCGCTCCTGGCCAACGTCCATCCGCCGGGCTGGAAGAATCCCGAGCCGGCGGCGCGATACAACCTGGTGGTGCTGGGCGCGGGGACCGCGGGACTCGTGACCGCCGCGGGTGCCGCCGGGCTCGGCGCCAGGGTCGCGCTGGTGGAGCAGAGCCTGATGGGCGGCGACTGCCTGAACGTGGGCTGCGTCCCCTCGAAGTCGCTGCTGCGCTCGGCCCACGTGGCCGGCGAGGTGCGCGACGCCGCCAGCTACGGCGTGCGCGTGCCGAGCGGAACGCGGGTCGACTTCGCCGCGGTGATGGAGCGGATGCGCGCCGTGCGCCGGCGCATCAGCACCAACGACTCCGCCCACCGCTTCAGCGACGAGCTCGGCGTCGATGTCTTCCTGGGCCGCGGGCGCTTCACGGGGGCCGACGAGATCGACGTCGAGGGCGCGACCCTGCGCTTCAAGAAGGCGGTGATCGCCACCGGGGGACGCGCCGTCGTCCCGCCCATCGAGGGCCTGCGCGAGGCCGGCTTCCTCACCAACGAGACCGTCTTCAACCTGACCGAGCTACCGCGCCGACTGCTCGTGCTGGGCGGCGGCCCCATCGGCTGCGAGCTGTCCCAGGCGTTCCGGCGCTTCGGCTCTGAGGTGACGATGGTGGAGATGGGTCCCCAGTTCCTCTCCCGCGAGGACCCGGATGCAGCGCGGATCCTCTACGACGCCTTCGTGACCGATGGCATCGACGTCCGGCTCGACACCCAGCTGGTCCGAGTGGAGCTCCGGGACGGCGAGCGGCTGTGCATCCTCGAGCGGGGCGGAGAGAGCGAGTCCGTGCCCGTCGACACCATCGTGGTCGGCGCCGGCCGCGCGCCCAATGTCGAAGACCTCGGCCTGGAGAACGTGGGCGTCGAGACGAGCCGGTTCGGGATCCAGGTCGACGACCACCTGCGGACGACGAACCGGCGCATCTTCGCCGCCGGCGACGTATGCATGGAGACCCGGTTCACCCACGCGGCGGACTTCGCGGCGCGGGCCGTGATCCAGAACGCCCTCTTCTTCGGCCGCAAGAAGCTGTCGGCGCTCACCATCCCGTGGTGTACCTACACCCACCCCGAGATCGCCCACGTGGGGATGTACGAGCGCGACGCGGCGACACGCGGCATCGAGATCGACACCTTCACGCGAGAGCTGCGCGACGTGGACCGCGCCATCGCCGAGGGCGACGATGTCGGCTTCGTGAAGATCCACGTCAAGAAGGGCGGCGACCAGATCCTCGGCGCCACCATCGTCGCCCGTCACGCCGGGGAGATGATCAGCGAGGTGTCGGTGGCCATGGCGGGGGGCGTCGGGCTCTCGAAGCTCTCGGCGGTGATCCACCCCTACCCGACCCAGGCCGAGGCCATCCGCCAGGTCGGAGACGCCTACAACCGGACCCGCCTGACGCCGAGGGTGAAGCGCCTGTTCGCGCTCTTCCTGCGCTGGAGCCGCTAG
The DNA here is from genome assembly GCA_027295775.1 of Pseudomonadota bacterium. GTDB lineage: Bacteria > Myxococcota_A > UBA9160 > UBA9160 > UBA4427 > JAPUKG01. The sequence continues at coordinate 1,168 of JAPUKG010000135.1, read as the reverse complement.
ACAGCTCCTCGCGGGCTCAGGGCGCCGAGCCTTCCGCCGCGGCTTCGACCTCTTCCATGTACCCCAGCGCTTCCAGGGCGTCACGGGCCTCCTGGTCGAGGTGGAGCTCCCGCTTGCCGGCGATCCGACCGCACCGGCTCGGCGCAGGCGCCCAGGCGCGGCGGTCCCGGGGCGACCCTGCGCTTCCCGGGGCGAAGCCCGTCGCTACCCTTCGGTCTTCCGAGCGGCAAGGATCGCCTGAATCAGTGCCTCGGGTGCGTCTTCCGGGGCGCCAGCCTCGGGCTGACAGACGCTGCGGCCCATCTTCACCGCGTCCCGGTACTGGTCCAGGTAGTCCACGCACGGAGGGCAGTCGATCATGTGCTGCTCGAAGACGGCGCGCTGCCCTTCGAGCAGCTCGTCGTCCAGGTAGTTCATCAGGAAGTCGACGAACTCGCGGCAGGTCATCTCAGCCCTCATTCAAAATGGCTCGCCAGGAGCGTCCGCAGGGCCTGACGCGCCCGGTGCAGTCGGGTCTTCACGGCCGCCCGGGAGATGCCCAGCGCCTCGGCCGTCTGGTCCGTGTCGAACTCTTCGATGTCGCGCAAGAGCACAACGGTTCGGTAGTTCTCGGGCAGCTGGCCGATGGCCTCGCGGACCTGGTCGCGGTTCTCGCGGGTCTCCAGCAGGTGGTCGGCGCCGGCCTTCCAAGGCGCGGTGGGGACTTCGACGTGGCCGTCCTCCAGGAAGCGGGGCAGGAGCTCCTCGATGCTCTGCTCGGGCTTGCGGCGCCGGGTGCGCAGCCGCATGAGACAGGCGTTCACGACGATGCGGTGGAGCCAGGTGGAGACGCGCGAACCGCCCTGAAAGCGGTCGATGGCGCGGAACGCCGAGAGGAACGCGTCCTGGACCGCGTCCTGCGCGTCCTCCTCGCTGCCCAGGAAACGGCGCGCCACCGCCAGCAGCCGGCCGGTATAGGCGCGGACCAGGGTCTCGTAGGCCTTGTCGTCGCCCTCCCGCAGCCTGGCGAGAAGCGCGGCCTCGTCGATCTCCGGCGCCCCGGCGGACTCCGCGGTCACCTGCACCACGAGCGAAGGCTACACCCGGGGCTAGAGGAGGTCGAGAACGTCCTCGGGCGGACGGCCCACCACGGCGCGGTCCCTGCCCACCAGGATGGGGCGCTCGATCA
>JAPUKG010000134.1 GCA_027295775.1 Pseudomonadota bacterium | reverse complement strand
ATCTCGACGGCGTCGGTCCCGTACTCGAGGTCGTAGTGCGCCTCGTAGGTGTCGTAGGGCAGCTTCCCCTTCTTCCGGATCAGCACGAAGCCGGTGTTCAGCTCGAGAGCCACGGGGGTGCCGAGCACGAAGCCGCGCGACTCGATGCCGAGCACATAGTCGATCCGATCGTCCCGGAAGGGGTCGGCCACCGCGCGCACGGCGCCGCGCAGTCCAGCGGGGTCCTGGAGGAGCGGGGTGAGGTCGCGGAAGAGGATGCCCGGCTTGGGGAAGTCCGGAACGTCTCGGATCAGGGCGCGCAGGCCGGCAATGTCCATGGCACTACGGAAGATACAGCATTGGATTGCGCGGCGTCTCGCCGCGTCGGATCTCGAAGTGGAGATGCGGACCCGTGGCGTTTCCCGTGCTGCCCACGTCGGCGATCTTCTGGCCCTTCTCGACGAAGCTTCCCTTGCGCACGAACGCCCGGTTCACGTGGGCGTAGACGCTCCGGTAGTGACCGGGGTGCTTCACGATCACCACCACGCCGTAGGCGCCGAGCCGACCGCTGTGAATGACCTTGCCCTCCTCTGACGCCCAGATGGACGTACCGCGGGGCGCCGACACGTCGATGCCCTCGTGCGGCTTGCCGCCGCGCCGCCCGAAGCGCGAGGTGAGCTTTCCCTGGACGGGCCAGCGGAAGACGAGCCGGCCCTCGCGCTTCGCCTCGGACCGCGCCCGGCGGCGGGCCTCGTCGAGCGAGGCCCCGGGCGACCGCTTGGCGGGAGGCTGCGGCGCCTTCGCCCGGTGGGCGCCGGGAATCCACAGGCGCGTCCCGACCTGGATCTCGGTGACGTCGCGGATGCGATTCGCTCGGACGACGGCGTCGCTGGAGACGCCGTAGCGCTTGCCGATGCGGTAGACGTTGTCGCCGGGCCGGACCGTGTGATAGACGCCCGCGCCTCCGCCTGCGGGTTGGGGACTCGACGCGCAGCCTTGGAGCGTGAGGACCGCGAGCCCGGCGCACAGCAGGAGCCCCGGCCCCAGCCCCCGCAACCCGCTCAGCCGACCCATCCGTGAGCACCGATCAGGTCGACGAAGCGGCACGCGCCGAGGCTCTCCCGGGCGAAGCGGCGCAGGCTCACGCGCCGGATGCGCACCAGTTCCTGGGCGCCGCGCGGTCCGCACGGACCCACGAGCCGCCCGTTCACCGCGAGCTGGCCCAGCAGCGGCTCGGGAATCTCGGGCCCCCCCGCGGTGATGACGATGGCGTCGTAGGGCGCATCCGCCGGTCGTCCCTGGGTTCCGTCGCCCAGGTGCACGACCACGTTCGTGACGGCGAACGCGTCGAGGGCGCGGCGGGCGGCCGCCGCGAGCCGCGGCACGCGTTCGATCGAGATGACGCGCGCCGCCAGCCGGGACAGGATCGCGGTCTGGTAGCCCGAGCCGGTGCCGACCTCCAGCACGGTCTCGTCGCCGCGCAGCTCGAGCGCCTGGGTCATGGCCGCCACGATCCCCGGCGCGGAGATGGTCTGGCCCTCGCCGATCGGGAGCGGGGTGTCGGCGTAGGCGCGCCCGCGCAGCGCCTCGGGAACCAGCTCGTGGCGCCGCACCTGGGCAAACGCCTCGAGCACCCGCGGATCGCGGATCCCGTTGCGGCGCAGGCGCTCCACGAAGCGACGACGCACGAGGCCGTGTTCGCCCCGCTCCCGGGGGCGCTGCTGAAGGCCGCCCACGCTCTCTCGGTTCCCCCCGAATCGCCTCGCAGCTTAGGGCGGAACTCAGCGATTTCGCAAGGCTTCCCACCTCGCTGCCCGGCCGGGGCCCAGTCGGGGCCGGGTTTGGGGATCATTCCGGCCCGGACGGCGGGGGGGCCGAGCCGGCGCTGGCGACCTCGGCTCGGGCCGCCGGACAGCGGGCCAGCTCGTGGACGCAGAGCGCCAGTGCCCGCGCCGCCTCGAGCAGGCCGGCCTCGCCGTCGGGCGTCCCGGTCGCCTCGGCGAAAGCGCGGGTGTGGAGCTCCAGGTTCCGGCCGCGCTGGCAGATCGGGAAGTTCGGGTGGATGGTGGGGAGCGCGTGGGACACGTGGGTGATGTCGCTCGAGCCGATCGCCTCCTGGGGCGCGTGCGCTGTCTCCGGCAGTCCCAGATGCTCGAGCTGGCGCCGGTAGCAGGCGGCCAGTGGAAGGTTCGCGCGCATGGGCGGCGAGCCGCCCGCCTCCTCCAGCACCTCCAGCTCGGTGCCCGTCAGCTCGGCGGCGCCGCGCGCGCAGGCCAGCACCCGCTCGGTGGTCTCTGCCAGCAGGTCGGTGTCGAGGGCGCGCACCCAGACGCGCGCCGCGGCGCGCTCCGGGATCACGTTGGGCGCTTGCCCCCCGTCCGACACGATTCCGTGGATACGCGCGTCGCGCGAGAGCTGCTGGCGCAGGAGGCCGACGGCGACGAAGAAGCTGATCACGCCGTCGAGGGCATTGCGCCCCTGTTCGGGATAGGCGGCGGCGTGGGACGCCTTGCCGTGATAGATGAGCTCGAGCTTGCGGTTGCCGAGGAACAGGCGGTGCGCGCGCCGCATGTCCGAGGCGTGCGCCATCAGCGCCACGTCCACGCCTTCGAACGCCCCGCCGCGGACCAGGCGCTTCTTGCCCACGCCGATCTCCTCCGCCGGGCAGCCCACCACCAGCAGGCGCAGGACGTCGTCGGGGAGCACTGTGGCGAGGGCGCTGGCCGCCAGCAGGCTCGCAGGACCGGACAGGTTGTGCCCGCAGGCGTGCCCGATCTCCGGGAGCGCATCCATCTCGGCCAGGAGCGCCGCCGTGAAGGGCGCCCGGGCGCTTCCGCGAGACGCCACGAAGGCCGTCTCCATGCCGGCGGCGCCGGTGCCGACGCCGAAGCCCCCATCGCGCAGCCACTCGACGTAGCGGCGGCTGGTCTCGCGCTCCTCGAGCGAGAGCTCCGGGTTCGCGCCCATCCAACGGGACAGGGCGAGTGCCTGCTCGGCGCCCGCTTCCACCGCCGCCAGCAGGGCCTCACGCTCGCGAGCCAGCTCGCGGTCGGCATCGCGTGCCAGATCCGCCTGGGCCATGCAGGGCTCATCGACCGTTCGCGAGAGGCCCTGTACCGCAGCCGGGGCCTCTCGACCCCACCGGTATACTCCCGCCGTGTCCGCCTCCACGACAGCGCAGGACGACCGCGGCCTCTTCTTCCTGGTCGGAACCGGCCGCTGCGGGACCACGCTCCTCCAGGCCATGCTCTCGTGTCACTCGCGCCTGTGCGTGCCGCCCGAGACCCACTTCTTCGCCAGCTTCGACCCAGCCATCGACTTCGCCGACCCGCTCGCCGCCGGGGACGACGCCGCCTACGTCGAGCGGTGTCGCGCGGTGCCGCACTGGCAGAGCCTGCCGCTGCAGCCCGACGAGCTCCTCGAGGTCCTGCGCGGCGGCACCCGCTCGGCGCGGGCGCTCTTCCTGTGGTGGCTGCGCCGCCTGGCGGGAGACGGCGCTCCCCGCGGCCCCAGACTGGGCGAGAAGACGCCGCGCCACGAGCAGTGCGTGCCGCGCATCGCCGCCCTCTTCCCCGAGGCGCGCTTCCTTCACGTGGTGCGCGATCCGCGGGACGTGGTGGCGTCGCTGCGCGAGATGCCCTGGGCGTCCAGTCCCTCGGTCGAGAAGCTGGCGGGCGAGTGCCTGCGCACCTACGACCGGCAGGAGCGCTTCGCGGCCCAGCTCGGTCCGAAGCGCTACACCACCTGCCGCTACGAGGCGCTGGTGGCGGATCCCGAGTCCGAGCTGCGCCGGGTGTGCGCCTTCCTGGGCGAGGCCTACGAGCCGGGCATGCTGGCGTACGCCGAGCGCGAGGCGCCCGGCTTCTTCGAGTCGGAGCGGCCGTGGAAGGCCGACACGCTGGCCCCGCTCGACGACTCGCGCATCGGGCGGCACCGCGCGGCGCTCGCACCCGGCGAGCTCCGCACCGTCGAGCGCGTGCTGGGCGAGCAGCTCGAGCGACTCGGCTATCGACCCGACGATCGACCGAGTGATCCGTGACCGCCCCGCCTCGCGTCACCGTCCTGATGCCCGCCCACGACCGGGAGGCCTACGTGGGGCAGGCGGTGGAGAGTGTCCTGGCCCAGACCTTCCAGAACTTCGAGCTGCTGGTCGTCGACGATGCCTCGAGTGACCGAACGGCCGAGGTAGTGGCGGCCTACGCGCGCAGCGATCCCCGCCTCCGGCTGGTGCGCAACGAAGCCAACCTCGGGATCCCCGAGACCCGGAGCCGCGGCGTCAAGCTCGCCCGCGGCGAGCTGATCGCGTTTCTCGACGACGACGACCGGGCCCGGCCGCGGCGCCTCGCGCGCCAGCTCGCGCACCTGGACCGGAACCCGAGCTGTGCGGCGGTGGGGGGTTGGGCCCGGCGCATGGACGCCCAGGGCCGGGCCGGCGCCCTGATCCGTCGGCCGACGGGCCCCGACCGGGTGCGGGCGCGCATGCTCTTTGCGGCGAGCTTCAAGAACACCACCATGATGGCGCGGCGCGAGCTGGTCCTGAAGTACGGCTTCCGCTCGGAGTTCCCGCTCTCCCAGGACAGCGACCTGTGGACGCGCATGGCCCTCGATCACCCGGTCGACAACCTGCCCCAAGTGCTGTGCGACTACCGGGTGCACGCGGGCTCGGTTCGGCGCGGGCGCGGCCGGCTGCGGCGGCGCCTCAAGCGCGCCATCGCGGCGTACCAGCTGGAAAACCTGGGCGTGCCCTTCGACGCCAGCGACCTGCGCCGGCACTACCGCCTGCGCAAGCCGCTGCGCGCGCGGGCCGGCCGCGAGACCCTGCGCTGGGCCTCCGCCTGGCTGGCGCAGCTGTGCGAGGCGAACCGCCAGCGCCGACTCTACCCCGAGCCCGCCTTCGGGCGCACCGCGGGCGAGATCTGGTGGCAGCTCTGCTGGGGCTCTCGGCTCTCCCGCGGCGAGGCGGCGCGCTTCTTCCTGGACTCGGAGCTGCGCGCAGCCGCCGGGGCGTCGCTCCTGCGCGCTCCCCTGCTGCTGCGAGACGAGCTGCGCGCGCGCGCGTCGGGCGGGAGCCGGTAGATGCGCGAGCCGGTCGTCACGGTGTGCATCCCCACCTTCGATCGCGAGCGGACCGTCGGCGCCGCCATCGAGAGCGTCCTGGCCCAGACCTTCGAGGACTTCGAGCTGCTGGTGCTCGACGACGCCTCGACGGACGGGACCGTGGCGTTGGCGTCTTCCTACGCGCGCTCCGATCCGCGCGTGCGGGTCGTGCCGGGCGAGCGCAACGCGGGCACGGGGGTCATGCGCCAGCGCGGGCTCGAGCTGGCCCGGGGCCACTACGTCGCCAATCTCGATAGCGATGACCGCGCTCATCCCGAGCGGCTGGCCCGGCAGGTGGCATACCTGGACGCGCACCCGGACTGCGCCCTGCTCGGTACCTGGGCGCGGCGGGTCGGCGTGGGCGATCGGCCGCGCGGGCTCTACCGGCGGCCCCTATCGGCGGAGGCCATCCGGGCCCGGCTACTGTTCGAGAACTGCTTCAAGAACACCACCGTAACTGGCCGCCGCGATGTACTTCAGAAGTTCGGCTACCGCCCCCTCCGCGTGTGCGAAGACGTGGATCTCCACGTGCGGATCGCGCTGGTTCATCCGGTGGCCAACCTGCCCGAGGTGCTCGGCGTCTACCGGAAGCATAAGCGCTCGGTGAGCGCGGGCGAGGCGGCCCAGCTCGAGATCCGGGCCGCCCAGATCCGGATTGCCCGGGACCTGCTCCAGGGCCTGGGCCTGAAGCCCTCGCAGACCGATCTCGACCGGCACCACGAGCTGCGCGAGCTGGCCGGGCCTGCTCCGGACCGGCCCTTCGTCGACTGGGCCGAGCCCTGGCTCCGCGGGCTGCACGCGGCCAACCAGCGCGCCCGCGTCTATCCCGAGCCCGAGTTCTCGCGCGTCCTCGGCGCCCGGTGGCGGCAGGTGTGCCGCGCGGCCGCCCTGCCCGACGGCGAGGCCCTCGCCCGCTGCGTCGCCTCGCCGCTGGCGGCGCTGGCCGACGCGCCGGACTAGTTCGGCGTTAGCGACGCCGGAGGTAGCCCTCGGAGAAGAGGCGCCAGAGCTTGCGCCACATCCCGAGGTGGATGTGCCAGGGCATGGCGCGGAAGTACTTGCCGTAGAAGCGCACGACGTTGCCCAGGATGCGCCGGGGATCCGTCGAGGCCTGCCCCGGATGGCCGGTGCGCCAGAAGACCAGGGGCTCGTGGATCGCCCGGTGCGCGCAGCCCCGCGCCTTGGCGCGCATGAACAGATCCTTGTCGCTGCTGCCCCGGATGCTCTCGTCGTAGCCCCCGAGCTCGTGGAAGAGTGCGCGGCGCACCACCAGGTTCGAGCGCAGCGCACCCGGGTTCTTCAGGTAGAAATCCTCCACGCGGTACGCGTCGGGCGGACGTTTGCCCGGCCGGGTCCGGCCGCCGTCGTCGAACTCGGTGAGGTCGGTCAGCACCAGGGGCACGCCGTCCTCCTCGATGGCGACGCGCGCGCGCGCCAGGTAGCCGGGCGCCCAGCGGTCGTCGTCGTCGAGGAAGGCCAGGTAGTCGCCGCGCGCCTTCTGGGCGCCCAGGTTGTAGGCGCGCGAGACGCCACCGCGGGACGGCGCACTCAGCAGCTCCACGGGTACAGCGCTGCCCCGGGCGAGCTCCCGAACGCACCTCTCGGTCTCGGGCCGCGCGAGATCGTCGACCACGATCACCTCGAGGGGCCGCTCGGTCTGGGCGAAGACACTGGCCAGCGCCTCGCGCAGGGTCTCGTCGCGATCGTGGGTGGGAACCACGACCGAGAATCGGGGGGAGGCGCTCACTGTGCCCGCCCCGCCACCAGCTCGCGGTAGAGCCCTTCGAGGCGGTCGTTCAGCGCGCCCAGCTCGAAATCTTTCTCCACCCGGGCGCGCCCGGCGGCGCCCATGGCCCGGCGGCGCTCGGGCGCCGACAGAAGATCCTCGACGGCCCGGGCCAACGCCACGGCGTCGCGCTCCGGGACGAGAAGACCCGAGACGCCGTCCTCCACCAGCTCTGGAATGCCGCCGTGGTGCGTCGCGACCACGGGCAGCCCCGAGGCGAACGCCTCCTTGATGGCGTTCGGAATGCCTTCGCGGTTCCGATCGCGGGCGGTGACGCTCGGGGCCAGCAGGATGTCGGCGCTGGCGAGGAGCTCGACGACCTGGTCGTGCTTGCACCGGCCCAGGAGCTCGATGTGTCCCGCGGCGCCCAGCGTCTCGACCAGCGCCTCCAGCTCGGGGCGCAGCGGGCCGTGGCCGGCAATCCGGTAGCGGACGTCGTGCCCCTCCACGGCCAGGCTTGCGACCGCGCGGATGGCGAACGCCAGGCCCTTCTTCTCCACGTGGCGCGAGATCGAGACGAGCTCGACGCGACCGGCGCGGTGTCGTCCGACCGGCGGCGCGGGGCGGGGACGGAAGCGCGTGCAGTCGATGCCCGAGTGGTGGACGCGGGTCCGCCCTTCCGGAGCGCCCAGCGCGAGCAGCGACCGACGCAGGTCGTGCGAGACCGGCAGCAGCAGATCGGCCCGCCGAAACAGCTCGTCGTAGCAGCCGGGCCGGTGGTGGGGCGTGCGGCTCGCGTCGAAGCCGCGGAAGCTCACCACCAGCCTGGGCGCGCGTCCGGCGCGGCGGTGCAGGAGCGCGAGAGCGTCCAGGGCGTGCAGGCCCAGGGTCCCGTACTGGGCGTGGACCAGATCGAACTTGTCGATGGCCAGGTACGGCAGCCCCGAGAACAGCTGCGCGAAGTCGGGGCCGCGGAGCCCCCGGCCCAGCGGGTTGAGCGCGGGCGCGGTGAGGATCTGCCGGCGCACCGACAGGGCGCGCCAGCGCGCGAGCGCCTCGCGCCAGGGCCGCTCGTCCTCCGCCAGCGGTGGCCGGAGATCCACGTAGCGCGTGCGTTTGCGGAGCTCGTAGGTCCGGAAATCGGGGTGCTTGTGCTTCCCCTTGCGGCGGCGGCGCGCGTAGATGCGCACGTCGTGGCCGCGGTCCAGGAGACCGGTCACCTGGCCGAGCACGAAGGTCTCGGAGATCGCCGGGAAGCTCTCGACCAGGATCGCCACTCTCAGGGGCCTGGGCATCCGCTTCAGCCCCGAACCAGCCCCTGGCAGAATTCCTCGATGCGGCGCGCGCGCTCCGGGTAGGAGTGGGCCTCGCCCAGCTCCCGTCCCCGAGCGGAGAGCGCCGCGCACAGAGACTCGTCCGCCAGCAGCTGCGCGGCGGCCCGCGCCAGGTCGGCGGCGCTGTCGGGCGCGAACAGCAGTGCGTCGCGCCCGTCCTCCACGTGTTGTGCCACGCTCGCGACGCGCGACGCCAGTACCGGAACGCCCGCCGCCATCCACTCGAAGAGGTTGAGCGGCGAGGCCCACTTGCGCTTCTCCGGCCCGTGCCGCGCCGAGAGCGGCACGACGCCGAGCCGGCAGGTCTGCATCAGACCCCGGACCTGGGCCGGGTCGACGCGCGGGCCCCGGTGGACCCGGTCTCCGAGCCCGCGCTCCCGGATCTGTCGCTCGAGCGCCTCCACGAACGCCGGCGGACCGGCGCCCGCGATGCGCAGGGTGGCGGCGTCGAGCTTGGTCATGGCCTCGAGCAGGGTCTCGAGCCCGTACCCCGGCTCGAGACTGCCCATGTAGCCGAGGTCGTAGACGGACTCGTCAGCGGCCGGGCCCCGGCCCGGGGGTGGGCACGACGAGGCGAGCGGTTGGGTGGGTCCGTCGAAGCCGGCCCGCTCGAGGAGCGCCTCGTGGGCTCGCGCCGCGTACAGGACTCCATCCGCAGAGCGGAGCCAGTCGTTCTCGCGGTCGCGCAGCGCGCCCAGGCGTTTCACGCACGAGCGCAGCTTCCGCCCGGGGTGGCTCGCGCGCCAGCCGCGCCACAACAGCGCCCACTCGGGATGCTGGTACTCGAGCAGCAGGCGCGTGCGCGACGGAAGCACCCGCGAGGCCCGGAGCTGGGACAGGACGCGCGGTGAGCGGCTGATCACCACGTCGGGGAAGCCCACGCGCCGCCACGCCCGAGCTGCGTTCCAGATGCGCTGCGCCGGCGTCGCGAACGGCGTCTTCTTGTCGCCGCGTTCGCCGCTTCGCTCGAAGGGCAGGAGGTGGAGGCCCGGCGGCAGCGGGCGGCCCAGACTTTCGGCCAGGAAGCGCCGCGGCTCCTCGCGATCGCCCGCGATCCACAGACACACGGAGTGCCCCCGGTCCGCCAGCGCCATCGCCGTCTGGCAGTTCTGGATCCCGCTGGCGCGCAGCCCCTGCGCGCGCCCGAGATCGACGTTTGTGACGATCCAGATGCGCATCGTCCGGCCTTCCTTGACAATGACGGAATCCGTCGGAAAATGCACACGCCCCGACTCCGCCGTTCGAGAGCGGGCAAATCCGGAGTGAGCGTGCCCGCATCTCCCCGCGTCACCGTGCTGATGCCCGCGTACAACCGGGAGACGCTGATCGAGAAGTCCATCCAGAGCGTGCTGAGCCAGGTGTACGCGGATTTCGAGCTCCTGGTGATCGACGACGGCTCGACGGACGGCACCGCCGAGGTGGTCGGGTCCTTCGACGATCCGCGCGTGCGCCTGCTGCGAAACAGCGAGAACCTGGGTCAGGCGCGCACGCGCAATCGGGGCATCGAGCTCGCCCGCGGCGAGTTCATCGCCAACCTGGACAGCGATGACCTCGCCCACGCGCGCCGTCTCGACAAGCAGGTGGCCTACCTCGATGTCCATCCGGAGTGTGCGGTGCTGGGGACCTGGGCCTGCCGCGTGAGCAAGAAGGGGCGGCCCATGGGGCTCTACCAACGTCCCGTCGGCTGGAACCAGATCCGCGCCGAGCTGCTGTTCCACAACTGCTTCAAGCACACCAGCGTGATGGCTCGGCGCGAGGTGCTCCTGAAGTTCGGCTACGACCCGGCCTATCAGGTCTGCCAGGACGTCGACCTCTACCGCCGGATCGCGCTGACGCACCCGGTGGCGAACCTGCCCGAGCCGCTCTCGAGCTATCGCAAGCACAAGGACTCGATCAGCCGGCGGATGAAGGGCGAGAAGCGCCTGGCCCAGATGCGCATCGCGGCGGTCGAGCTGGGCGAGCTGGGAGTGGAGTTCGACGAACGCGACGTTCGCCGGCACTTCCTGCTGCGCGAGTTCAAGGCCCCGGAATTTCCCCCGGACCTGCTCGACTGGACCGAAGCCTGGCTGGCCCGACTGCACGAGGCGAACCGCACGGCGAGCCGCTATCCCGAGCCGGAGTTCTCCCGCGTGCTGGGCGCCAAGTGGTGGCAGGCCTGCCGCGTGCTCGCGCCGTCCCGGCCGTCTGCCCTGCGCCGTTGCCTGCGCTCTCCCCTGGCACGACGCGCCGCCGAGGACGCGCTGCTGGGTGCGCGGGCGCGGCTGCTGGACCGCCCGCGCTGAGCTCCCCGGCACGCAGCCGCGTCGCCCCGCTCGTCGCGTCGCTGGCCGGAGCGGTCGTGGCCGTCGTGATCGTGCTCTGGGCCGGGCGACCCCTGAACACGCCCGACCTGTGGTGGCACCTGCAGATGGGCGAGATCTACGCGACCGAGGGACCGTGGCCCGAGGGCGGCGATCCGCTGCTGCACACCGCCCACGACGACGCGCCCGTGCAGCACGAGTGGCTCTTCGGGGTGGCGCTGCACGGCGTGGATCGCCTGCACGGGTTCAGCGGCCTGCGCATGCTCCACGCCCTGGCGGCGGCGGCCATCCTCGCCCTGGCGTGGTGCGTGTTTCGGCGCGCGGCGACCTCGGCGACCCTGGCCGCGCTGGCCGCCGCGACCTTCGCCATCCTCTCGGCGTGGCGCCTGACCCAGCTGCGTCCGGACCTGGCGAGCATTCCGGCGACCCTCGCCGTGTACGCGCTGCTGCTCGCGCCCGAGGGTCCGCCGTCGTGGCGCCGGGTCGCGGCCGCCACGGGTCTGCTGCTGGTCTGGGCGAACCTGCACTCGCTCTTCGCCATCGGCCTGGCGCTGATCGTGGCGGCGCTCCTGGGCGGCCTCCTCCAGTCCGGACTCGCCCTGCGCCTGCCCGCCGAGGAGCGACCGACGCAGGCCGCCACCCGCGCCCGGCTGCGCAGACTGGGCGCGGCCCTGGCGCTGGGCTTCGCGGCCACGCTCGTGAACCCGCGCGGCATCGCCCAACACCTGACCTTCTTCACCTCGACCCGCGAGGCCGCCATCTGGATGGTGAAGGACGAGTGGACGCGCTTCGATCCATTCGCCTTCCACGGCTACGGCCACGCGGTGACCCGGCTGGGCTGGCTCACCACGGACGCGATCGGGCTCGCCTTCGTCGCCGTCGCGGGCTGGGCGCTGCTGCGCTTCCTGCGCCGTCCTTCCGCTCGCGCGCTGCGCGCCTGCGACCCGGTGCACCTGGGGCTCGGACTCGCCGGCGTCGTCGCGATCCTGACCTCGATCCGGTTCCAGTGGATGGCGTTTCTCCCGATCCTGTTCCTGCTGCGCGCGCACGCCCGGCTCACCCGGCGCGCCCCCGCGTGGGACGGCGCCGCGGCACTGGCCGCGCTTGCTCTCGTCGTCGCGTTCGTCGTCGACGCCGCGGGCTCGGGGGCCCTTGCCGAGCTGCGCAATGCGCGCGCCTACCTCTCCCGTCCCTACGCGCCGGCTAGCTACCACGCCAGCGGGGTGCGCATGCTCGAGGATGCGGGCATCGAGGGGAATCTCTTCAACGCGTATCACATGGGCGGCTACCTGGCGTACTGGCTCTCGCCCCGGGTCCGCACGTTCATCGACGGGCGCACCGAGCACTACGACGAGCAGGTGTTCGAGGACCATCAGCGCGCGAGTCGCGGCGCGGGCGCCCGGGCCGGCGAGACCCTGGTCGACCTCCTCGATCGCCGGGGGGTGGACGTCTTCTTCGGAGTCGGGCTGCCGACGCCGCGGGGGGCCACCGACGTCTACACCACGGCGCTGCTGGAGGGCGAGCCCGGCTGGGTCCGCATCGATCGCGGCGTCGACTACGCGATCTACGTCCGGCGCAACGAGCGCAACGCCGAGAACCTGGCGCGTGCCGCGGCCTACTACGCCGAGCGCGGTCTCCCCTTCGATGCCGAGCGCGGCCTCGACGTGGGGGCCGTCCTGCGCGACCACCCGGAGTGGGCCGTGGCGCACCGGCTCCTGCCGGTGGACCGGGCGCGCCTGGAGGCGGCGGCCCGAGGCGGCGATGAGAACGCCCGCTTCGCGGCGCTCGACACGCTCGGGCTCTTCCACCTGCTGGCGGGCGCGTACGAGGAGCAGCTCGCCTTCGATCGGGAGGCCGCACAGCTCCGCCCCCGCGCGGTCGGCCCCCGGCGCCGGATCGTGTACGCCCTGCTCCGGCTGGATCGGCCCGGGGAGGCTCTGGCCGCGGCGCGGGAGCTCACCCGGATCGACCCAGACGCGGGTCGAGCCCAGGCCTTCGAGCGGGTGGCCCGGCTGGCCCAGGGACTGGGCGGGGGGAGCCGGCGAGGGCCCGCGGAGCGGGCCCGGCTGGCTCGGGAGCTCCACTCCCTTCCGCTCCTGGCCCGGCAGGACGCCGCACGGACCCTGGGCGGCCGCCTGGCCGCTCCGGCACTGCCTGCCGGCTCCGGCGCCTGGAAGGCCCCCTGAGGAGGACCGTAGGGATTTACCTGTCAATCCGGGGCGTGGTATAAGGGCCCCATGTTGCGGATCTCCCTGTGGCTCGTGGTGTGTCTGGTCGCTCCCCCTGTGCTGGCTTCGGGTCCCTCGGTCACCCTGGGCATCGACGTCGCGGCCCCCAATGTCTCGGCGGGAACCTCCCCGGTGCCCAGTGCAGAGGCTGGCACCGCGGGCATGAGCCCGGTGCCGGAGCCCAGAGCCACGGCCGCCGGGACGAGCCCCGCGCCCGAGCCCGGAGCGGTGGCTTCCCCGCCGCCCCCCGCCCCGCCCGCGCTGCCGACCTTCCGGCCCGACGGCAGCGTGCTGCGGACCCTGGTGGGAACCCTGAAGGTGTCGCTTGCCGGCCACGGCACCGCGACCGGCCACGTGGCCCTCGAGTTCCGTGGCGACCGGGACGGCGCGTTCGAGAAGGTCGCCGTCGCCGGCGACGGCGTGAACCTCCTCTACAACGAGAGCTTCATCGGCGCCCTGCTCGACGCCCTCGAAGATCTGGCGTCGGATGCGCTCGGCGCCGATGTCGGCGTCGGCCTGCTCGGAATCCCCACGGCGAAGGTCAAGTCCGTCGAGGCGTTCACGAAGATCCGCGTGCGCGGCGACGTCGAGATCGACACCGGCACGCGGGTGCTCGAGGGCAAGTTCGCCTTCAAGGCGACGGAGCCGACCGCCCTCTAGTCTTGCGGGAGCCCGCCTTCGTTACCAGTCGGTGAGGCGGCCGTCGCGCATGGACGGCTTGCGGCCCCAGTAGCCCTGGCTCTCCGGGAACTCCATCCCGTAGGGCGCCTGCCGACCGGCCACGGTGGGCGCCACGCCCGCGTCCGCCAGCACCTTGCCGCCGGTCGTCATGGTCACGCACTGGAGGAACGGGTACTTCACCTGGGTCAGTACCGGGCACTGATCGGCGGCGGTCGGCGTACTGGCCGCGGCGGGGGTCAGGGTGTCGAGGGCCAGCGCGGGACCGGAGACGGTCAGGCCGGCGACGAGGGCGAGCAATCGGATCCGCATGAGGGAGCTCCACAGTGTGCCGCCCTCTCATCCCCCTCGAAGGGTTTCTACCACACTCCTGAAATCGGGGTCAATCGGGGTCTCCCGGATGGCCCGGGCGTCGGATGGCCGCCTGGCCCATCCGGGAGGGCAGCCACTCCCGGGGGGTGGGGTACGCTTCGGCCCCCTTCCCCTCCCGGGGACGAGAGCCGCGCCCAGAATGACGACTGCGGACAGCCGGGCGCGTGCCCTCTTCCTCACCATCGCGTGTCTGTTCCTGCTCTCCGGGGCCACGTCCCTCGTCTACCAGGTGACGTGGATGCGCATGCTGTCGCTGCTGTTCGGAAGCGACGTGTATGCGGCGGCCATCACCCTGGCCGTCTTCATGAGCGGGCTCTCCGTCGGGAGCTGGCTCTCCGGCCGCATGGCGGCGCGCCTGCGCCGGCCCTTGCTCGCCTACGGCATCCTCGAGCTCGCGATTGGCGCGTACGCCCTGCTCTTCCCGGCGCTGCTCGAGAGCTTCGAGCCCGCCATCCAGTCGGTGTACCGCGGCTGGTTCGAAGTCTCTCCCGTGCTCTACCACGCGTGCCGCATCGCAATCGCCAGCGGGACGCTGCTCGTTCCCACGCTGCTGATGGGCGCCACCCTGCCACTCATCGTGCAGCAATTCGGGAGCCGCGAAGCGGGCCTGGGCAATCGGGTCGGCGTCTTCTACGCCGTCAATACCGTGGGCGCGCTCGGCGGCACGTTGCTGGCGGGCTTCGTCGCGCTCCCGCTCCTGGGGGTCACCCGCACAACGCTCGGCGCCGTGACGGTCAACGGGCTGATCGGGCTTGGGGCGGTGCTGCTGGCCCTGCGCGTCTCCGACCCGACGGCGCGGGCGCCCGCCGGTCGGGGCGCGGAGCCACGAGCGCCGCTCACGCGCCTGCAGCGAGCCGCCGTGGCGGTGATGGCGCTCTCGGGATTCGCCGCCCTGGCCCTCGAGGTCGTCTGGATGCGGGTCCTCGTTCAGTCGTTCAGCGCCACCGTCTATGCGTTCTCGATCATGCTCTCCTGCTTCCTGCTCGGGATCGCGTGGGGGAGCCGAGAAGCGGCGCGCATCGTCGACCGCCACCCGAGTCCGGCACGTCTGCTCGCCAGCCTCGAGCTCTGGCTGGGCGCCGGCGTGGCCGCGCTGGCGGTGCTGACTCACCTCGTGCCGGGCTTCTTCGGCGCGCTCGTCTGGACCCTCACCGAGGCGACGGGTGGCTTCGGCGCCGCCAGCGTGGTGGCGCAGTTCGCGGCGGCGGGCGTGCTGATCCTCGGTCCCACGGTCCTGCTGGGCGCGACCTTCCCGGTGGCGGTCGTCGTCTTCACCCGCGACATCGAGCTGCGCGCGCGAGGGACCGGGGTGGTCTACGCCGCCAACACCGCCGGCGCCGTGCTGGGCTCGCTGGCCGGCGCGTTCTGGATGCTGCCGACGTTCGGTGCTCGCGCCAGCCTGTTCGCCATCGCCGCCGTCTTCGCCGCCGCCGCCCTGGGGCTGGATTGGGTGGCCCGGCGCGAGAGCCGGGAGGCGGTCCCCGCCCTGAGTGCCCGCACCCGATGGGGCTCCCTCGCCGTCATCGCCGTCTCGGCACTCGTCTATGCCGCTCTCCCTCCCCAGACCGTCATCAACTTCAACCTGCAACAGTCGAGCGCGCCCGAGCTGCTCTTCCACGGAGAGAGCGGCTCCCATTCGCTCGATGTCGTCCGCAACGAGGACGGCGACACGGTGATGATGATCAACGGGAATATCGAGTCGGATACCACCTTCACGCAGCGCCGGCACTTCATCCTGAAGGCCCACCTGCCGCTGATGCTGCATCCGGATCCCCGCGACGTGGCCGTGGTGGGGCTCGGTCTGGGGATCACCCTCGCCGCCACCGAGCGCCACCCCACCGTCGAGACCATCCAGCTGATCGAGCTGAGCCCGCTCATGCTCGAGGCGCACGCGGTGCTGCGCGAGCTCACGGGCGGGGTCCTGGAGAGCCCCAAGATGCGCGTTCGCATCGACGACGGCCGCAACTTCATGGCCTACGGCGAGGGCGACTTCGACATGATCACCGCCGACCCGGTCCATCCGCGCATCACCGGCGTCGGAACCCTGTACACGCGCGAGTACTACGAGCTGATCCGCGATCGCCTGCGCCCGGGCGGGACCGTGATCCAGTGGATGCCCATGTATCGGATCTCGAAGACGTCCTTCGACGTGGCCTTCCGCACCTTCGCCGCGGTCTTTCCCCACGCCTCCTTCTGGTACGTGGGCGGCCACGGCCTGTTCGTCGCCACGGCCGATCCCTTCCGGATCGACTACGAGGTGCTGGCACAACGCTTCGCCCATCCGGCGGTCGGCGACGACCTGCGCTCGATCGGAATCGACAGCCCCGAGATCCTGCTGGCCCACCTGCTGATGGACACCGAGCACATCCGGCGCTATCTGGCCCAGAACGGCGGCGGCCCGCTCAACACCGACGACAACGCGTACCTCGAGTACCGCACGCCCTTCGAGTTCATCGAGGGTCCCGACGACATCGTCCCGGGACTCGTCGCGTTCGCGGGCTGGGACGCGGACGCGCTGCTCGTGAACGCGCCAGCCGAGGCGCGCGCGACGATCCAGCAGCTCTTCGCCGAGCGGCTGGGCCGGATCGAGCCGGAGCTCACCGAGCTCCGGCCCTAGCCCGCCGGGCTAGTCTTGGGGCCATGGCGGAACACGCGGCCTGGCCCGACTCCCTGGCGGAGCTCCTGGCGATCGAGCCGGCCGGAGACGACTGCTTCACGGCGAACCTGCAGGGTGGGTTCGGCGGCCTCACCCTGGGCTGCGCCACCCTGGCCGCCGCGCGCACGTGCGCGGAGCGGTCGCTCCACTCCCTCCACGTCTACTTCCTGCGCCCCGTACCGCTCGAGAAGCCGGTCGAGCTTCGCGTCGAGCGCGTGAAGGACGGCAGGCGGCTGGCGCATCGACGGGTCCGGGTAGAAGACGATGGCGTGCTCCTCTGCGAGCTGGCGGCCAGCTTCGCGGCGGCGGCCGACGGCGTGGAGTTCCAGGAGGCGGGCTTCGATCCGCAGACGCCGTCGCCCGGCGAGCTTCCGACCGAGGAGGAGGTGGCGCGGCGCGAGGGCTGGGACGACTGGGGCCGCGCTCCGCTGGAATGGCGCTGGGTGGGCGCGCCCTGGCAGCCCATCTCGGCCGCGGAGTCGTCCGCCTACCGGGCTTGGGTGCGCCCGCGGCTCTCCCTGCACGGCGACCGCGGTCTCCAGGCGGCGACGCTCGCCTTCCTGAGCGACTACCACTCCCACTGGCCGGTGGTACGCCGACTCGGGGGGACCTTCGAGCCGGACGGCTTCACCAGCCTGGACACCGTGCTCTGGCTCCACCGCGACCTTCCCTGGGACGACTGGCGGCTGCTCGCCAGCGAGGCCGACGTCGCGCACGGGGGCCGGAGCTTTACCCGCCGCAAGCTCTACCAGCGCGACGGGCGGCTAGTGGCCTCGATGGCCCAGGAGGCGCTGGTCGCGCCCCGCTGAGGGGTTTGTCGGGACCGGTTGTGTCAAAGAAATTTGTCAAAAATGGGCGAGGGACAAGAGAATTCGCGCCGATTCGCAGGAATAGATCCCAACATACTAGAAAGAATGATGAATTCGTCCCGACCTACCAAGCCATCTCCAGGTCTTCGAAGTAGTCGAAGCGCGGTCCGCCGAGTGCGAGCTGGGCGACGTCCGGCACGATGGCGAGGCCTCCCGCGGCGTTCGTGAGGACCACCACCCCGATTCCGGCCTCCGGGTAGGCGACCATCAGGCTCTCGTAGCCC
>JAPUKG010000133.1 GCA_027295775.1 Pseudomonadota bacterium | reverse complement strand
TCCCAAGGAGGACGGGAGCTTCGAGGTGATCGAGCTCGACGCCAAGCCCAGCACCTTCGTGCACGAGATCGAGATCGGCGACCTGGACGGCGACGGGGTGCTCGAGGTGTACGCCACGCCGTCGGAGCCCAACCGCCTGGATGGCTCGCCGCAGTCGGGGGAAGTGGTCCGCTACGTGCCGAAGGCCGGCGGCCAACGCACCGTGGTGGCCGACCTTCAGGATCGCCACGCCAAGGAGATCCTGGTGGCGGACATCGACGGCGACGGTCGCGACGAGCTCTACGTGTCCGTCGAGGGCCACACCGGCCCGAACAAGGAGCTGATCGATCCGGTGGAGATCCGCCGCTACGAGGCGGATACGCCCCCCGACGCGGGAGTGGTGATCGGAACGCTGCGCGACCGGCTGTCGCGTTTCCTGACCGCCGGCGACATCGACGGCGACGGCAAGAAGGAGCTGGTGGCGGCCGCCTTCAGCAGTGGCATCTGGCTGTTCCGTCCAGGCGACGACCCGAACGCCCCCTGGAGCGTCGAGTCGATCGATCGCGACTCGGCGGGCTTCGAGCATGCGGCGATCCTGACCGACCTCGATGGCGATGGCCGGGACGAGCTGTACGTCGCCAGCGATCGGCACAAGCAGGTTCGCCGCTACGTGTGGGACGGATCGAAGCTGGTCCGGGAGACGATCTATACCCGCCCGGACGATCGCCCCATCTTTACCTGGAACCTGATGCCGGTCCCGATCAGCCTGGTGCCCGGTGTCTGAAGCGGATGCGGAGCCGCCATCCTGGCTGGCGTCCGGGGGCGGTGTCACGACTGCTCGGCGGGCTCGCGCTGGCGATTGCCAGTGGCATCGGCGGCTGCTCCGAGGAGCCGCGGTCCGATCGCAAGGGAAGGGATGCACCCCCCCTGCCGGTGGAGACCAGGAGCGGGGGCGCGCCAGGCTCGAGCTTCGAATACGCCCAGGGGCTCGTCGAGAGCCTGACCCGTGCCCGACACCCGAGCGACGGCGGTGGTCACGCCTGGCTCGAGAGCTCCGAGGCCGAGCCCGCCGTCGCGATCAGCGGTGTCGCGCGCGGCTACCGCCTCGTCTACGAGGTCGGTTCCGAGGGAATCGCGAGAGGCGGCTCGGTCGTCTTCCAAGTCTCGCCCTTCTGGGGCTGGAGGGAGCCGCAGCTGAAGAACCCCGACGCTCCGGGCTACACCGTCGTGACGCTGGAGGCCGACTCCAGCTTCCGGGCAGAACCGCGTCCTCCCCGGAGCCTGCACGTGATCGTGACGGGTCGCGCGCTGCGAGGCGGCGATCGCGTTCGCATCCACTACGGGGCGGGCGAGCAGGGGGCGGTCGCGCGCTTCGCGGAGTCCAGGGCTGGCTTCGAGATCGGAGTGGACGGCAACGGGGACGGGACGACCGCACTGCTCGCCGAGCCCGTGCAGTTGCAGGTGGTGGCGGGCCGGGCCGCGACGCTGGCGGTGACGCTGCCCGCGACCGCGAAGCCGGGCGCGCGGGTGATCGTGCGGATCGCTGCGCTCGACGCGCAGGGCAACGCGGCCGAGGACTTCGCCGGCGATGTCGTGCTGCACAGCATCGGGGAGGCGTCGCTCGAAACGCAGCGCCGCGTGTTCCTGCGGCCGGGCGACCGCGGTCGAGCGCAGGTGTCCGGCGTGGTGGGCGCCGAAGGCGTGGTGCGCCTGCGGGTCGAGGGCCCGGGGGACCTGCGCGGCTGGAGCAACCCACTGGACGTGGCGGAGGCTGCGCCGCGCATCCTGTGGGGCGACGTGCACGGCCACTCGGCCTACTCCGACGGAGCCGGCACGCCGGAGGAGTACTTCCGCTTTTCGCGCGACGTGGCGGGCCTCGACGTCGTCGCCCTGACCGATCACGACTACTGGGGCCCGAGGCGACTCGACCGGGACGCCGCGAAGTGGGTCGAGATCCAGGAGCAGGTGCGCCGCTTCCACGAGCCGGGTCGTTTCGTGGCGCTGCTCGGCTACGAGTGGACCAGCTGGATCCACGGTCACCGGCACGTGCTGTACTTCGAGGACCGCGGCGAGATCTTCAGCGCAATCGACCCGCGCTACGACACCCCGCCAAGGCTGTGGAGCGCCCTGGCAGGCCTGCCCGCGTTGACGTTTGCGCACCATTCGGCGGGCGGTCCGATCGCCACCAACTGGGAGTTCTCCCCCGACCCTGTGCTCGAGCCGCTCACCGAGGTGTCCTCGGTGCACGGCAGCAGCGAGGCCGCGGACTCGCCCCGCGTCGTGTCGGATGCGATCGCGGGCAACTTCGTCCGGGACGTGCTGGACCGCGGCTACCGGCTCGGCTTCATCGGCAGCGGTGACACCCACAGCGGTCACCCCGGTGCGCTTCCCGCCGGCCGGCCGCCCGCGGGCCTGGCCGCGATCCTCTCCGAGACCTCCACGCGCGAGGGTGTGCTCGAGGCCATGCGGGCGCGCCGCGTCTACGCGACCAATGGTCCCCGGATCGTGTTGCGCGCGACCCTTGGAGGTCGCCCGATGGGCTCGACGCTCTCGCCGTCGAGCAGCGAGGAGCTGCGGGTGCGCGTCGTCGCGGCGCGCAACCTGGAGCGCATCGACCTGATCCGCAGTGGTGCCATCGCTCTGACAGAGGTCCCGCCGAGGAAGTCCGTCGAGTGGTCTCTGCGGCGGTCGATCCGGGATCTTCAGCCCGGGGAGTACCTGTACGTGCGCGTCGTCCAGAAAGATGGGGGCGCCGCCTGGTCGAGCCCCTTCTTCGTCACGAACTAGAACAACGCTCGGCCCCTCTCGGAAGCGCTAGCC
Source organism: Pseudomonadota bacterium (assembly GCA_027295775.1). Lineage (GTDB taxonomy): Bacteria > Myxococcota_A > UBA9160 > UBA9160 > UBA4427 > JAPUKG01. Next base: position 1,453 of record JAPUKG010000133.1, on the reverse strand, counting down.
CGGCGGCCAGCCGAAGCGGCGCCCTCCCAATATGTGGATGTGCAGATGAAAGACCGTCTGTCCGGCGCCGGCGCCGTCGTTCACCACGAGCCGGAAATCCTCGAGCCCGGCCTCGGCAGCGACCTTGCGTGCCACGCCGAGCAGGTGCCCCAGTAGCTCCGCGTCACCGTCCTCGGCCTGCGAGAGGCGGGCGATCGGCTTGCGGGGAATGACCAGGATGTGGGTCGGCGCCTGGGGGTTCAGGTCGCGGAAGGCGAGGGCGCGATCGTCTTCGTAGAGAAGGTCTGTAGGAATTTCACCACGGGCGATTCGACCGAAGATCGTGTCGCTCATATCACCTCCGGGGGTTTGGCCCGCCGATCCGGATCGCGCGCAACCTGCCGAAACCGCTGGGTTGATGCAAACGCCCCACGGGGGATAGAGTGTCGGCTCAAGTTCGCGAAGGGAACCCCCGACCGATCGATCGCAAGCGCCCCCCTGCCAGCCCAGAGGGCGTCGCTTGTCAGGTCTCCGGGGCCTGGGCTAAGGGTGGGACCCCCGTCTGCCTGGCTTGGACTTTTCCCCCCAAGGGAAACCGCGGATTTGGCGAAGGCACTGGTCATCACCGAGAAGCCGAGCGTGGCTCGGGACATCACGCAGGTGTTCGGCGGCTTCACCGAGCACGAGGACGGTGGCTATTTCGAGAACGACGACTATGTCGTGACGTTCGCGGTGGGCCATCTCTTCGAGCTGCTCCCCCCGGAAGAGGTGGACGAGAAGTTCAAGCGCTGGACCCTCGACGTGCTCCCGATGATTCCCGAGGAGTTCCGCTACAGGCCGAAGAAGGGCCGGTCGGATCGGATCCGCACGATCAAACGCCTGCTCGCCCGCGACGACGTGCACGAGGTGATCAACGCCTGCGACGCGGGCCGCGAGGGAGAGCTGATCTTCCGCGAGATCGTCGACCACCTGGGCTCGGAGAAGCCGGTCCGGCGACTCTGGCTCCAGAGCATGACGGACTCCGCGATCCGTAAGGGCTTCCAACACCTGCGTCCCGGCGAGGAGCTCCAGGGGCTGGCCGATGCCGCGGCCTGCCGCGCGCGCTCGGACTGGCTGATCGGCATGAACGCGACCCGCGCCATCACCAAGCGGCTGAAGAGTCGCAAGGAGAAGACCGCCTGGTCGGCCGGTCGTGTGCAGACGCCGACGCTCACGATGCTGGTGGACCGCGAGTTCGAGGTGCTGGCCCACATCCCCAGGCCCTACTGGCGCGTCACCGCCAACTTCGAGCACGCCGGCCAGCGCTACGAGGGCAGCTGGTTCGACCCTGAGTTCGTCGGCGACGACGATACGGAGCGCAAGGACGATCGCATCTTTCAAGAGGAGCGGGCGGCTGCCATCGTGGCCGCCGTCACGGGCCAGCCGTCCAGCGCCGAGGAGACGCGCAAACCGTCGCGCGAGTCACCGCCGCCTC
>JAPUKG010000132.1 GCA_027295775.1 Pseudomonadota bacterium | reverse complement strand
GCAGCGCGCTGGGAGACCATGACCTGGCTGGGCTCGACGGCGACAAGAAGAGGGACGGCGGGCTCGTAGGAGCCCGCCCCCGCACCGACGTTGACCACCGATTTCGCGTCGCCGAGCGCAACACGAATGCGCGTAGCGATGCGAGGGTCCTCGCGCCGTAGCTCGGCGTAGCCGTGACCGATGCGGTCGTAGCGCTGGCTGGTGCCAGCCATCAGCCGGGTGACTGGGGGTAGACGCACATGGAGCCGCCGTCCACGTTGAGCACCTGGCCGGTCACGTAGGCGGCGGCGTCGCTGGCCAGGAAGACGGCGGCGCCCTTGATGTCGTCTTCGCCGCCCGAGCGGCCGGCGGGGATGTTCGACTCGAAGCGGCGCATGGCCTCCGGGTCGTGGCGGATGTGGTTCATCATGTCCGTGGCGAAAGGGCCGGGGGCGATGGCGTTCACGCGAATGCCCTTCGGCGCGAGCTTCACCGCCATGTCCACGGTGAGGGCGTCGACGGCACCCTTGCTGGCGTTGTAGGCCACCACCGGCTGCTCCTCGTCCACAGCCGCATGGGCTGTGGCGACCGAGCTGACGTGGACGATGCTGCCGCGGCCGTGCTCGGCCATGTGCCGGGCCACGCGCTGGGACAGGAGCCACAGCCCGCGCACGTTCAGGTCGAACACCCGGTCCCAGCCGTCCAGGGGATACTCGAGAATGGGAGCCGCCCAGGTGGTCCCCGCGTTGTTCACCAGAATGTCGATTCGCGAGAACTCCGCGAGCACGGCTTCGACCAGCGCCTCCACGGCTTGGGGCTGGGAGAGGTCCGCCGCCAGGGCCAGGGAGCGGCGGCCGAGCTTCTCGAGCTCGGCGGCGACCTCCCGGCAGTTGGCGACCTTGCGCGACGCGACCGCCACGTCGGCGCCCGCCTCCGCCAGACCGACCGCGATGTGTCGGCCGATGCCCCGGCCGCCGCCGGTCACGAGCGCCACCTTGCCGGTCAGGTCGAAGAGCTCGCGCACGTGCATGGGGAGGGCAGGGTAACACGAAGTGCTAGAATTTGACGGAGTGTCAAATTCACCCGGGAAGCGCCCGGGGACCCCGGGAACGGGCCCGGGGTGTAAGTGGTAGGTAGCAGGTAGCAGAGAGCTGGATGCTGGCCGGATTTCGCATTCTCGACCTGTCCGACGAGCGCGGCCACCTGGCCGGCAAGATCCTCGGCGACATGGGCGCCGACGTGATCAAGGTCGAGCCGCCGGGCGGCGATCCGCTGCGCCGACGCGCGCCCTTTCTCGGCGGGCTGGAGGATCCGGAGCGCGGGCTGGCCTGGCTCGCTCACAACACGAGCAAGCGCGGGATCACCCTGGACCTGGCACCGCTGGCGGGGCGCGCGTTGTTCTCGCGCCTGGTCGCGAGGGCGGACGTCGTGCTCGAGTCCTTCGCGCCCGGCACCATGGAGGGATGGGGTGTCGGCTGGGAGATCCTGTCCGCCGAGAACCCGAGCCTGGTGTACTGCGCCATCACGCCCTTCGGGCGGACCGGGCCGTACGCCGACTACGCCGCCCACGACCTGGTCACCGTGGCGCTGGGCGGGAACGCTTCCATGACCGGCGACGCCGATCGGCCGCCGGTCCGCTGCAGCCTGCCCACCGCCTATTTCCACGCGGCTCCCGAGGCGGCGCTCGGGATCGTGATGGCGCTCTACGCGCGGGACGCCGGCGGGCCGGGCCAGCTCGTGGACGTCTCGATGCAGGAGTGCCAGGTGGCGACCCTGCTCTCCGGCGTGGGTCAGTACGAGCGGCGCGGCGCGCTGGGCGTGCGGGCCGGGGCCCGGCTGGGGCGAACGCGCGAGATCTGGCCCGCGGCCGACGGCTTCGTCACGTTCGGTCTGCGCGGCGGACACGCCCGCACCAAGAACCTGATCGCGACCGTCGAGTACATGGCGGAGTGCGGGATGGCGCCCGACTGGCTGCGCGAGCTCGACTGGTCGTCGTACCGGCCGGAGCAGCTCTCGGCGGGCGAGCTGGACCGGCTCGAGGCGGCCTTCGGCGCCTTCTTCGAGAGCCGCACCATGGGCGAGCTGTACGAGCAGGCGCTCCGCCGTCGCATCCTGCTGGCGCCGTGCAACGATCCCGCCGCCGTCCTCGCCCACCCCCAGCTCCGCGACCGGGAGCTCTTCGTCGAGGTGGAGTCCCCGGACCCCCAGGTCCAGCTCGAGCAGCCGAGTTTCTTTGCCCGGGCGGGGAAGGACGGAATCGCAATCCGGAGGCGCGCGCCGCGACTCGGTGAGCACAACGACGAGGTCTACGGCGAGCTCGGGATCGGATCCCACCAGCTCGGCGAGCTGCGGGACGAGGGGGCCCTGTGAGCGCGAGCGGGATCTTCGCCGGCGTTCGCATCCTGGAGTTCGGGTCCGGCGCTGCGGGGCCGGTGGCGACGCGCTACTTCGCCGAGCAGGGGGCCCGCGTGATTCGCGTGGAGTCGGCGAAGCGACCGGACTTCCTGCGCCTCCTCCACGGACCGGACCCGGACGCGGCCCCCATGTTCGCCCTGCTCAACCCCGACAAGGAGAGCGTTGCCCTGAACCTGGCGGAGCCGGCGGCCCGGGAGATCGCCGAGCGTCTGGTCGACTGGGCTGATGTGGTGGCGGAGAACTTCTCGCCCGGGGTGATGGCGCGCCTTGGACTCGACCCCGAGCGCCTGCGCGAGACCCGCCCCCAGCTGATCACGGTGAGCGGCTGCCTCTTCGGCCAGACCGGCCCGCAGCGCGCGTATCCCGGCTTCGGGGGTCAGGGCGCCGCCATCGCCGGCTTCAACCACTTGACCGGCTGGCCCGATCGCGAGGCCGTGGGTCCGTACGCCACGATCACCGACTCGCTCTCGCCGCGCTACGTCGCGCTCGCCGTGGCCGCCGCGCTGCTCGAGCGGCGGCGCACGGGACTCGGCCGCGCCATCGACCTGTCGCAGATCGAGACCGGCGTGTTCAGCCTCTCCGAGATGATCGTTCGCCAGAGTGCCGGTGCGCCGGAGGCGATGCGCCGGGGCAATCACTGCGAGTACGCGGCGCCCCACGCGGTCTATCCGTGCCGCGGCGACGACCGCTGGATCGCCATCGCCGTCTTCGACGACGCCCAGTGGCTGGCACTTCGGGGTGTTCTGGACGAGTGCGAAGGCGGAGACGACTGGGGCGGCGACGAGCGCTTCTCGACGGTGGCGGGCCGCCTGGCTCACGAGGACGAGATCGATGGGCGCATCGCGGACCGCACCCGCGATCGCGATCCCCGTGAGCTCATGCACAGCTTGCAGTCCGCAGGCGTCGAGGCGGGGGTGGTGCAGAACTTCGACGACGTCCTGAACGATCCGCAGCTCGCGCACCGGGATCACTTCCAGAAGTTGACCCATCCCCGGCTCGGCGAGCTCTCCTTCGAGCGCTCGGCCCTGCGCTTCTCGGAGAATCCGGGCTCTGTTGCGCGGCCGGGCCCGCTCCTGGGCGAACACACCCGGGTAGTTTTGAAGGAGATCCTGGGCGCGTCGCCGGAGCAGATCGATCGCTGGATTCGCGACGAGGTGCTGGTCTGAGCTCCCGCGGCCGTCTTGCGGCGGTCCTGATCGGCTGCTTCGTCTGCCAGATGGGCCTCGGCGCCGGCTACGTCTTCGGCGCGGTGCTCAAGAACATTGTCGCCGAGTTCGAGTGGTCCCGTGCCGCGTTCTCGGCGTCCGGCATCCCGCTGCTCGCCGCGATGGCGCTCTCGGCGCCCCTGGTGGGCACGCTCACCGAGCGGGCGGGGGCGCGTCGCGTGCTGAGTGGCGCGGCGCTGCTGCTCGGGGCTTCGCTCTGGCTGTTCAGCCGCATGACGAGCCTTTGGGAGTTCTACGCCACGAGTGTGCTCTTCGGCGTGGCCCTCACCGGACTCGGCGACGTGGCGGTGGGCGCCGTCGCGGCGCGCTGGGTGAAGGCGCAGCGCGGTCTGGCCCTGGCCTTCGTCTACGTCGGATCGAATGCGGGCGGTGCGGCCGTGCCCGTCGTCGCCCAGTCGATTGCCGCCGCATCCTCCTGGCGGGACGC
>JAPUKG010000131.1 GCA_027295775.1 Pseudomonadota bacterium | reverse complement strand
CTGGGCGCCCCAGGCGCCCCGACCGTCGCGGCCAGCTCGATCAGGAGCAGGTTGCGCCACGGCGACCGCCGCAGATAGGCCAGCGCCTCCCCCCTCTCGCGCGCCGAGAGGATCCCCGCCCGCAGACGCTCCTGAACGCGCTCGACGCCGCCGGCCACGGGCTCAGCGGAGGACGACAAGGACGTCGCCCTCCTCCACACTCTGCCCCTCTGCGACCCGGACCTCCTCCACCTGCCCGGCGCAGGGCGCCTCGACCGGAATCTCCATCTTCATCGACTCGATGATCAGGAGCACGTCCTCCTCTTCCACCCGATCACCGACCTGCTTCTCGATCTTCCACACGCTTCCGGTGATCTGCGCCTCGACATCCATCCTTCGCTCCCCTCCTCCGGGCCGCCGCGATCATATCAGCTCTGGCCTTCCAGCCTTCTGAACTTCGCTCGGCTCACACCAGGCAAAGCCTGGTGTGGCCTCGCTGCGCGGTCGCGTTTCGATCCCGGGGTCTCGACCACTGCCGTGCACGCTCCCTTGCCGCATCGGGCCCAGTCTGCGCAAGCATGGCCCCCCGTTGCCTCTGTGGCTCTGACCCGCGACGGGTGGTTGTCTCTCCCCAAGGCGCGCTGCTTCAAGCCACGCTTTGCCACCGGAGGAGAGGCCCGGAGCGCGACGACCCCCGCCCACCCCCAGGAGGAAGCCCAGCGAGGCACAGGGCGCGAGCCTGTTGCTAGACTCGGCCCCCTTCCGGGAGGGCGAATTGCTCGAGATCGTCACCAGAGGCTTCCAGGCCGCCGCCGAACGCCTGCGCGGTGTCACGAAGCTCGGCGAGGAGAAGATCGAGGAGTCCCTGCGCGAGGTGCGCGACTCGCTCCTCGAGGCCGATGTCGACCTCGCCGTGGTCCGCGACTTCCTCGCCACGGTCAAGAGGCGCGCGCTCGGCGAGAAGGTCCACACCCGGGTCCGGGACGCCTCCGGCCAGACTCACCGGGTGACCCCGGGCCAGCACTTCGTCGCGGTCTGCCAGCAGGAGCTCATCAACCTGATGGGCCCGGTGGACGCCAGCCTCCGCAAGGCCGGCGGCGCGGTGTCGGTCATGCTGGTGGGGCTGCAGGGCGTGGGCAAGACCACGGTCGCCGCGAAGCTGGCGCGCCACCTCCAGAAGCAGGGGCGGCGGCCCCTGCTGGTGGCGGCAGACGTGTACCGGCCCGCCGCCACCGAGCAGCTGCAGATCCTGGGCGCCTCCATCGACGCGCCTGTGCACCGCGGCGCGGAGGGCGACGCGCCGCCGGAGATCTGCCGCGCCGCCGCCGAGCGCGCGCGCCGCGAGGGCTTCGATGCCATCGTCTACGACACCGCCGGCCGGCTGGCCATCGACGACGAGCTCATGCAGGAGCTCGAGAGTGTGGCTGGCGCCGTCTCCCCGGCGAACACCCTGCTCGTGTGCGACGCCCTGATGGGCCGGGACGCGGTCAACGTCGCCCGGGCGTTCAACGAGCGGCTCGCGATCGACGGCGTGGTGCTCACCAAGATCGACGGGGACGCCCGGGGCGGCGCGGCTCTCGCGATCAAGGCCGTGACCGGCATCCCCATCAAGTTCCTGGGCACGGGCGAGACCGTGGACCGGCTCGAGGAGTTCCGGCCCGAGGGCCTGGCGTCCCGCATCCTCGGCATGGGCGACATCGTCGGCCTGGTGAAGGACTTCGAGGAGGTCGTCGACGAGAAGCAGGCCGAGGAGGACGCCGAGCGCATCCTGAAGGGTGAGTTCGGTCTCGACGATCTGTTGACCCAGCTGAAGACGATCCAGAAGATGGGACCGCTGCGCGAGGTCTTCGCCAAGATGCCCATGTTCGGACAGATGGCGGACCAGGTGGACGAGCGCGAGATCGTCAAGGTCGAGGCCATGATCGGCTCGATGACCCCCATGGAGCGCAGCCGGCCCGAGCTCATCGAAAAGAGCCGCGCGAGTCGCATCGCCGGCGGCAGCGGGCGCAAGCCGAAGGAGATCCACGACCTGGTCAAGCGCTTCGACCAGATGCGCGAGATGATGTCCCAGCTCGGCGGCGCCGGCGGGCTCTTGTCCAGGATCCCCGGCATGGGCCAGCTCGCCGGCGCAGGCGGGGTCGATCCCAGGGCGCTCCTCGCCGGACCCGGCGGTTCCGGACGAACCTCCCGGCCTCGGAGCAAGACCGCGGACGCGGCCCGCAAGCGGAAGCGGAAGCAGGCGCGGAAGAGCCGAAAGAAGGGCAGGCGATAGCTCTGGGGGTCGGAGACGCCGCGACGCCCCCGGGGCACGCTCAGGTTGGGCGTCGGAGATGCCGATTCGGGAAGCACCGATGAAGCACTTCCTCCTGTTCGCAGCGGCGCTATTGCTGTCCGCACCGACTGCCCCAGCCCTCGACTCCAACCCGTTCCCGCGTCCGGCGGAGCTCGAGCCGAACGTCCGCTTCTGGATCGGCGTCTACACCGAGGTGTCGACGCATGGCGGTCTGGTCCACGACTCGCGCAACCTGGCGGTCGTCTACGAGACGGTCCGCTTTCCGGAAGGCCTGAGTTCGCGCAGCCGCCAGCGGCGGGTCGACAGCGTGAAGCGCCGCTACCGGCAGATCCTCCAGACCCTGGCCGGCGGCAAGCGCACGGGCCTGTCCGCCGACGAGGCGCGGGTGCTGGCGCTCTGGCCCGACGGCGTCGCGAACTCGACTTTGCGCGACGCATCGCGCCGGCTTCGCTTCCAGCTCGGCCAGGCGGACAAGTTCCGGGCGGGACTCGTGCGCTCCGGTGCGTGGGAGCCGCACATCCGCAAGACCTTCAGTGACATGGGGCTGCCGGTGGAGCTAGCGGCCCTGCCCCACGTGGAGTCCTCGTACACACCCCACGCGTACTCACGCGTGGGTGCCGCCGGCCTCTGGCAGTTCACGCGCTCCACCGGCCGGCGCTTCCTGCGCGTCGACCACGTGGTCGATGAGCGGCTCGACCCGTACCGGTCCACCGTGGCGGCGGGACGACTCCTCGAGCAGAACCGGGCCACCACCGGAAGCTGGCCCCTGGCCATCACCGCCTACAACCACGGCGCCGCCGGCATGCGCCGGGCCGTGCGCAAGCTCGGCACCCGGGACATCGCCACCATCGTGAGCAAGTACTCGAGCCGCACCTTCGGCTTTGCGTCTCGCAACTTCTACGTGGAGTTCCTGGCCGCAGCCGATGTGGACTTCAACGCCGAGCGCTACTTCGGCAAGCTCCACCTCGACACGCCGATCCAGTACGAGACCCTGGAGCTGCCCTTCTACACCACCGGCCCCGCACTGGCGAGTGCCCTCGGCATCGAGATCGGCACGCTGCGCGAGAGCAACCCCGCGCTCCGTCCGTCGGTGTGGCGGGGCACCAAGTACGTGCCGCGAGGCTTCGCGCTCCGCGTGCCGCGCGGCCAGCTGGCCCGCCCGATGGCCCCGGCCGTAGACGAGATCCCGACGAGCCGGCGCTTCGCACGGCAGCAGCGGGACACCTACCACGTGGTCCGCCGTGGGGAGACCCTCTCGCGCATCGCCTCCCGCTACGGCGTGCGCACCAGCGTGCTGGTGGAGTTGAACGGACTGCGCAGCCGGCACCGCATCCGCATCGGACAGAAGCTGCGCCTGCCCGACTCCGGCCACTCCACCCGAGTGGCGTCGGCGCGGCAGAGCCCCACCCAGCCGATCGCCCCGCCCACCGACGGCGTGTACACCGTGCGGCGAGGCGACACCCTCTCGCGCATCGCCTCGCGCTTCGGCCTGGACGAGACCGAGCTGATCCGGGCCAATGGGCTGCCCAACCGAAACCGCATCTCCGTCGGACAGCAGCTCCGCGTGGCGGAGCTGGCCGCCGAGCCCGCGAGTGCCGATCCGTACCCCGATGTCGTCGCCTCCCTCTCGACCCCGACCCCCGCGGCGGAGGCCGAGACCCCGACGCTGTCAGTGACGCCCTCGGCGTCGCCCGGCGTGGCTGTGGCCGACCCGGTCGAGGAGGCCGCCGCCAGCTCCGAGGGCCCCGCGCTCACCGCCGACCCCAGCGACTACTCCGTCGCCAGCAACGATACCGTCGAGGTGCAGGCTACCGAGACCTTGGGCCACTACGCCGAGTGGCTGGGCATCCGCGCCAGTCGTCTGCGCCAGATCAACGGCATGCGCTACCGCGACCCCCTGGTCATCGGCCGGCGCGTCGAGCTCGACTTCCGCGGAGTGAGCCGGGACGAGTTCGAGGCCCGACGCCTCGAGTATCACCGCGCGCTCCAGGGCGAGTTCTTCTCGCGCTACGAGATCGACGGCACCCGCCTCCACGTCATGCGCCGCGGCGACTCCCTGTGGACGCTGGCCCAGCGCAAGTACCAGGTCCCGATCTGGCTCCTCCGCCAGTACAACCCGGACCTCGATTTCGGCGAGCTCCACGCCGGCACCCGCATCACCATCCCCATCCTCAAGCCCCACAGCGGCGCCGGCGCCAGCCTTCTGAACTCCGCTCGCCTTCGGCTCGCTGCGCGGTCGCGTTAGGGCTCCGCGGTCTCAACCACCGCTGCGCACGCTCCAGCGCGGGGGCCTGCGGTTAGACCTGGAAGAGGGTCTCGTCCGGAAGGCGAATGGCGGTAAGGGGACCGCCGAAGACGGCGCCGGTGTCGATGCCGATGTGGAAGGGAGGGTTCCACCGAACCTCGAGATTCTCGCTCGGCGTATGCCCGTACACGATCGTGACCCCGAGCTTGTGCGGCATCTCGTTGTGCGTGCGGCACCAGAGCAGGTCCTCGACTCGGCTCTTGCGCAGCGCGTACGACACGTCGTCGTACTTGAACTGCACCTCGCCCAGCCCCGCGTGCACGAACAGATAGGCCTCCTCTCGGTGGTAGAGCTTCAGGCTCAGCAGGAAGTCCTCGTGCTCGTTGGGCAGGCGGAAGGTCTCCGGGTCCGGTTGTTCGCGGTCGAAGTAGCCGTAGCTCGCGAGGGTGCGATCTCCGCCGTTCATCAGGAAGGCATCGCCGCCGAAATACGCATCGTCGGTCCAGCCCAGGAAGTCGAGCAACATCGACTCGTGGTTCCCGAGCAGGAAGACGCAGGGCCACTCCCGCTGCAGATTCACCAGCCGCTCCACGACGCCGTGGGCATCGGGGCCGCGATCGATGTAGTCGCCCAGGAAGACCAGCCGGTCCCCCTCACGAAGCGGCAACTTCGCCAGCAGCTCCTCGAGCTTCTCCAGCTCTCCATGGATGTCCCCGACTACGTACAGCACCGTCGCGGAATCTCCCCGCTCTCTCCTTCGGCTTCCATTTGAAGCAGCTTGATGGCCAAGCCGGCCGATTCAAAGCGACACAGAGCCGCCTGGACCGGCTCCACGAGCCCGGAGCTGGCCACAGGCGGCGTCGATGTCCCGTCCCCGGGAGCGGCGCAGCGTGACGCGGATTCCCTGCCCGTGGACCTCGGCGGTGAAGCGATCGATGACCGCATCCGACGGCGCCCGATAGGAGGAGTCCGGATGGGGGTTCATGGGGATCACGTTCAGCTTCGACGGAATGCCCCGCAGCAGCGGTCCCAGCCGGCGGGCGTCCTCGGGCGAGTCATTGACGCCCTCGATCAGGGTGTACTCGAAGAAGACCGGGCGCCGCGGCGTGATCAGATCGTCGTCGCGCAGCGCACCCATGAGCTGCGCAAGCGGGAAGCGCCGGTTGAGGGGGACGAGCTGGTCACGAACCTCGTCGGTGGCGGCGTGCAGGGAGACGGCGAGGTTCACCGGCGCCGCCGCAAGGAGCGGCCGGATGCGCGGCACCACCCCAGCGGTCGAAACGGTGATGCGGCGCGGCGCCATGGCCATTCCCTTGGGATGGACAAGCACCCGAATCGCGTCGAGCACCGCCGGCAGGTTCAAGAGCGGCTCGCCCATGCCCATGAAGACCACGTTCGTGAGTGCCTGGCCCGGGTCCAGGAGTTCCCTCATGCGGCAGACTTGATCGACGATCTCCGCCACCCCGAGGTTGCGGGTGAATCCGAGCGCCCCGGTCGCGCAGAAGGAGCAGTCGAGGGGGCAGCCCACCTGGGTAGAAACGCAGAGCGTGTTGCGGCCCGGCTCGGGAATCAAGACCGACTCGATCGCGGCGCCGTCGGACGCGAGGAGAACCGCCTTCACCGTTCCGTCGGTCGAGCGCTGCACCGACTCGATCTCGAGCGCCCGGGTCCGCCACGACGCTTCGAGCTGCTCGCGCAGTGCGAGACCGAGGTCGGTCATGGCGGCAAAGTCCTCGACGCCTCGCTGGTAGATCCAGGCGAGCACTTGGTCTGCCCGGTAGGCTGGCAGACCGTCGCGGCGGAAGCGTTCGCGCAACGCCTCGGGCGTGTAGCTCTTGAGCTGGGTGGGGTCGTTCATCGGGAGCGGCTAGCCGAGGGCCGGCGTCGGTAGGCGAAGAAATGTAGCGTTCGGCCTTCGGCCCGCCATTCGAGCTCATACGCCGTGACCATGCGCCCGGGCACCTCCCGGCGCCACGGGGCCGGCGCGTAGTCGTTCTCGAGCGCGTCCTCCTTCGAGAGGACCTCGTGGATCTGCTGGGCGTACTCGACGTGGTCGGTGGCCGCCCACACGACGCCGCCGGGAACGAGTCTCGTCGCCAGTCGAGCGATCAGCTGGGGCTGGATCAGTCGGCGCCGGTGGTGGCGCTTCTTGGGCCAGGGATCCGGGAAGTTGATCCAGAAGCACGCGACGCTCTCCGGAAGCAGCATGTCCTCCACCACGATCTCGGCGCGCGCCGCCACCAGGCGGATGTTGCGGAGCTCGCCCAGGGCCAGTCGTCGCGCCATCTTGAGCACCCGCTTGTGCGAGGCATCGATGGCGAGGAAGGCCGTCTCGGGCGAGCGCTGGGCGAGGTCCTTCAGGAACTCCCCGCGCCCGAAGCCAATCTCCACGACCAGGTGGAGCGGGGGCTCGAGCTCCGGCGCGAAGGCGGCGGGGATGCCGCGTTCGCGCAGGTCGTCGATCCCGCGGCGCCAGTCCGGGCCGTGGATGTCGGTCTTGAGCCTGCGGGACACTCAGATCACCCGCACTCGCGCGCGCGCAGAGCTCGCCAGGAGCGAGCGCAGGTCGAGCCAACGCGATCGGCGCGGGTGGAACTCGACCAGGACGCGCTCCCGCTCGCCGATCCCCGCGCGCCGCCGCGCCTCACGCATCGCGTCCAGGGGCCCACCGATGGCGTCGATCAGGCCGTGGGACCGGGCGCGCGCGCCGCTCCACACACGACCCTGGGCCAGTCGCCGCACCGTCTCCACCGAGAGCGCGCGTCCCTCCGCCACCCGGGCGACGAACGTGGCGTAGAGCGCCTCCATCTCGCGCTTCACCGCGCTCCGCTCATCGGGCGTGAAGGCCCGGACCTCGGACTGAAGGCCAGCCCGGGCGCCGCGCTCGATGGCGTCCTTGGCGATGCCCAAGCGGCGGTAGAGTCCTTCGAGATTGAGCTTGCCGCCCACGACGCCAATCGATCCGGTGAGGGTGCCGGCCTCGGCGAAGACCGAGTCGGCAGCGGACGCCAGGTAGTAGCCGCCCGAGGCGGCCACGTCGCCCATGGAGACCACCACCGGCTTCTCCCGGGAGAGCCGCGAGACCGCGCGGAAGAGCAGGTCGGACGCGACGGCGTCACCGCCCGGACTGTCCACGCGCAATACCACACCGCGCACCGCGCGCTCGCGGCCGAGCCCGTCGAGGAGCTCCCGAAAGCCGTCGCTGGTGATGCCGCCCCGCGCCCCCGAGCCGCGGTGGATGGCCCCGCTTGCCACCACGTAGGCCATTCGCGGCAGATCGCGCCACAGCGGCTGCCAGCCCGCATCGGCGGCGTGGGCCAGGTAGGCCTCGGCCTCGACGAGCTGGGCGCGCCGCGGGCCGTCGCGGCCCGTCGCCGGCACTGCGGCGAGCGGAGCCAGCGCCGCGGGAATCTCGTCCGGATACAGACAGTCGTCCAGCAGACCGCGCTCCACCGCCAGCCGGGCGGGGTACGGACCCTCGTCGATCCGTTCGCGCACATCGTCCGGGCTGAGGCCCCGGCCGCGCGAGATGCCCTCGACCAGCTCGCCAAAGAGGTCGTCGATCCAGCCCTCGAGCTGCTCGCGCTGCTCGGGGGACATGCCGCCTCGGGTCAGCAGCTCGCCGGCGGTCTTGTAGCTCCCGACCCGCACGACCTCGGGCTCGATGTCGAGGTGCGCCAGGAGGTCGCGCAGGAAGAACTGCTCCAACCGCAGCCCGACCAGATACAAGCTCCCGCTCTCGGGCAGCCACACCCGGCTGGCCGCGCTGGCCACGAGATACTCCTGGGCGCCCAGGCTCTCGCCCCACGCCACCACTGGCTTGCCGACCTCGCGCAGCCGCTCCACCGCCCGCCGCAGGGCAAGCGCCGCGCTCCACCCCGGGAGCCCGCCGTGGAAGCGAAGCAGGACGCCGTCCAGGCGGTCGTCCTCGGCAGCGGCCTCCAACACCCGCAGCGCGTCGAAGAGCCCGAGCCTGGGGCCCTTTCCGAAGGAGATCGCGGGCGGGCGCTGGTCGCCCGTTCCGGGACCGAGGCGCACCAGCAGCCACGCATTGCCGGGAACGAGCCCGCGGAGCGCGGTGCGCCGCCCCACGCGGGCGGCGTTGGCGGCCAGGCGCCTCGCGATCCCGGGAAACGCGGCCATCAGCCCCTCCGCAGCTTGCGCCGGGAGATGTAGTCCACCATCAGGAAGGAGCCCAGCCGGGTGGGGCTCGTGTAGAACGCGCGCCCGCGGTTGATCTGGGTCATGCGCTCGACGAAGCCCACGAGCTCCGGCGCGTCGTCGAGCATGAAGGTGTTGATCGTAATCCCCTGGCCGGTCACGCGGCGCACCTGGGAGAGGGTCTCGACCACCGCGTGGGGCGAGACGCCGCCGAACCCGTTCGGCCACTCCACTCGCAGCTGACGGTCGTCGAAGTACGCAGTGGGCTGGCCGTCGGTGACGACCAGGATCTGGGGCGAGGCGCTCGGGTGCTTGCGGATCAGCCGCTCCGCCACCATCAGTCCCTCCTGGAGGTTGGTGAACGGATCGCCGATGTCCCAGCTCACCTCGGGCAGCTCCCGGATGGGGAGCTCCCGGGCGCGGGTCGAGAAGCCGACCACGAAGAAGTGATCGCGCGGAAAGCGCGTGCGGATCAGCTGGTCCATGGCCAGCGCCACGCGCTTGGCCGCCGCAAAGCGGCCCGCCCACGACATGGACCAGCTCATGTCGAGGAGCAGGACCGTGGTGGTCTGGGTGGTGTAGTCCATCTCGACCACTTCGAAGTCGTCGACGCAGAGACTCACAGGCACGGCGCCCACGCCGGCGCCCTCTCCCGCCCGGCGCACCACGCCGTTGATCACTGTGCGAATCACGTCCAGGTTCGCGGAGTCGCCGAACTCCCAGGGCCGCGTCTCGTCGGGCCGCGGCGTCGCGACGCCGCAGCCCTCGGCCTCGTGTCCGCCGAGGCGACCGCGGCGCAGTGCCGTGTATACGTCCGCCAGGGCCTGGGCGCCGATCCTTCGGATGGCCTGGGGCGTCAGCTCCGGGCCGTGCTCGCCGCGGAGATAGCCGGCCTCGCGCAGCCGCGACTCGAGGTCGCGGATCAGGAGGAAGGACCGGACCGCCTCATCGCCCAGGAGCTCGCGCAGCGCTTCGGGCGAGATGGGCTGGAGGTTGCCCTCAGCCAGGTCGCGGGCCATCTGCTCGAGGGCCTCGATCCGCTCCCGGATCTCCTGGGCCATCTCGTAGTCAGCGGACTCGGCGCCGCGGAAACGCTCGCCGCGCTGCTCCAGGAACTCCTCGAGGCGCTGCAGTCGGTCGAGCTCCGCGAGGAGCTGCTGGAAATCCTCGCCCGCGGACTCGTCCTCGAACTCGTGCTCGCGAAAGCGCTCGACGGTGTCGGCCAGGCCGCCCGCGTCGATCCGCTTCTCCAGGAAGTCGTTCATCCGCGCGGACTCGTAGCCATGCCTCTCGTGCAGCGCTGCCTGCTCGCGATCCAGGATGTCGTCGAGGCGGCGGGCAACGTCGTCCAGAGCGCGGTCCATGCGGTAGCGCTGGTACAGCGATTCCGCCTCGGCCCGCAGCTCCTCCAGCAGCTCTTCGAGACCCATGACGCGCATGTTGAGCCCGGCGAGCTCGAAGCCGTGCTCGCGCATCCACTCGAGCGCCTCCGCGGCGTCGAGGCCCTCCATCATCAGGTCGGACAGCGCGTCGAGCGCGTGGCCGGCGTCGAGGGAGAACTCGTCCTGGGTGCCGTCCCAACGGCTGTACCGAAAGGCCTTCACTCCGTCTCCTTGGGGTCAGGCGCGCTGGTAGCGAACCGCCCCCTCCACGTCCGCCTTGTTGAGCCGGTTCGAGAGGTGGAGCCCTTCGAGAATGAACTCGATGGCGCAGGCCATGCGCGCCGGCGACTCGCCGCCGGCGAGCCGCGCCGCCGCGTCCCGCAGGCCGGGAATCTCGTCCAGACCGACCAGGTACTGGTCCGCCGCCATGTCCGCCGAGACCTCCACCTGCCAGCCCTGCTCGAAGGCTTCGACCACCGTCGCGACGCCCTCGAGCGGAACCAACGCGTCGAAGATCAGGCGGGTGGCGCGCCCGATCAGCCCGACGATCACTTCCGCCTCGGAGCGTTCGGCCCCCGCGTACTCCAGCTCGAGCTTTCCCGTGCTCGAGCTCAAGAGCGCGTCCAGGTCCGAGATGCGCGGGACCGCCTCGGGCTCGCCCCGCCGCAGGGCCCGGCGCATGGCACTGGCGGCCAGGGTCTCGTAGTTGGAGATGGTCATGCGCACGGACACGCCGGACGACTGGCTGACGTCGGGGCTGCTGCGCGCCTGGAGCGTCATCTCGCCGACGATCTGGCGCATGAAATCGGGAATCACGAGCTCCACCCCATCCGCTTCGGGCAGCACCGCCTCCTGCTCTGCCACCTCCAGCTCCAGGTCGCGGGTGGGCGGGTAGTGGGTGCGGATCTGGGCGGAGTAGCGGTCCTTGAGCGGGGTGATGATGCGCCCGCGGCTCGTGTAGTCCTCGGGGTTGGCGCTGGCCACGACCAGGACGTCCAGCCGCAGGCGCACCCGGTAGCCCTTGACCTGAACGTCCCGCTCCTCCATCACGTTGAACAGCCCCACCTGCACCTTCTCCGTCAGATCCGGGAGCTCGTTGATGCAGAAGATCCCGCGGTGGGTGCGGGGGATCAGGCCGAAGTGGATGGTGAGCTCGTCCGAGAGATGTCGTCCCTCGGCCACCTTGATGGGATCGACGTCGCCGATCAGGTCGCCGATGGAGACGTCCGGCGTGGCGAGCTTCTCGTTGTAGCGGTCCTTTCGGTGGAGCCAGGTGATCTCGGTCCGCTCGCCCGCGCGGGCCACCATCTCGCGCGCGTGGGCCGAGACGGGGGCGAAGGGATCGTCGTTGATCTCGCTGCCCGCGACCACGGGCAGCCATTCGTCGAGCAGCGCGACGAGCCCGCGAATCATGCGCGTCTTGGCCTGTCCGCGCTCGCCAAGGAAGATGAGGTCGTGGCCGCACAGGAGAGCGTGCTCGACGGCGGGGATGACGGTCTCGTCGTAGCCGTGGATGCCCTCGAACAGGGGCTCCCCCTTTCGGAGGCGGCTGGACAGGTTTGCGAAGAGCTCCTGGCGGAGGGTCCGGGGGGCGTAGCCGGACGCCTTCAGGTCTCCGAGAGTGCGTGCATCGGGAGGGGCAGCCGCCATGGGCCCTAGTTTGCTCTACTTCTCTCCGCTCTGCTTCGCTGCGCCTCCTCCTGGGGGCGGGTGGGGGTCCGTGCCTAGCCCTCCTTGCGCAGCGTATTGACGACGTGGCGGATGATCAGGGTCACGGAGCTGTCGATCGACACGTTGTCGACGATGGGGACGTCGTGGCGCTCGGCGAGCTCGAGGAAGTGGTCCTGGATCTTGAGGATCGCCTCCAGGTTCTGGAGGTAGCGGTGGGTCTCGCGCCGGGTCTCGCGGTCGCCTCGCTCCTCGAAGCGGTGGACGAAGGCCTCCTCGTCCAGGGTCGCGATGACCAGGTAGATGACGTGGGCGGCGTCGCGGTAGGCGTCGAGATCGATGAGGCCGGGCAGGAGGGTGACGCCGTCGAGCACCAGACTCGCGTTCTCGGCGACGGCCCGCCCGAGCATCGCGCGCACGCCGACCGCCACCGCGGTCGCCTGGGCGGTGAACCCCGCCAGCTCCCGGTCGTCCGCCTCGACGCCCGGAAGGTACCGCCAGGCGTCGAACGAAGAGGCGTGGATGGCGGGCATCAGCTCCGGAGACAGCATGATGCGCATGACCTGTCGGATGGAGTCCGTCGAGAGCACCCGGCGGATGCCCAGCCGGCGCGCCACCTCGAGAGCGACGGACGTCTTGCCCGCACCGGTCGTGCCGCCCAGCAGAATGATGACGGGCTTCTCTTCCGGCTCCTGGAAGCGGCGCCAGGTGAGGTAGAGCTCGCCGGTCCGCTGCCCGAAGCGCGAGAGCAGGGTCTCGTAGGCCAGGGTGCGGAGGTCCGCTCGCGCGATCTCGCGCTGGCCCCGCCGGACCAGCTCGAGCTCGATCTCGCGCGCCACGTCGAAGGCATCGCCGAGATCGAGGGCCGCCGCGAGCAGCGACTGGGAGAGTGTCCCCTTGGAGAAGGGGGTCGACCGCTTCCGGGTGGTGACCTGGATGCTGGCCGGCAGCGAGGCCGGCGGGCCGTGATCGGCCAGGGCCTTCTCCCCCAGGATGTCGGTGATCAACCGTGCCAGCTCGGAGGGGCGGACCACGCCGTGACCGCGGACCCGTTCTCGGACCTCCTCGGCGGTGCGATAGGCCTCGTCGAAGCTCACCCCGCGGGCCATCAGGGAGTGGACCATGATGCCCCGCATGAAGGGGCGGCGGGCGCCGCCCACCTCCACCAGCGGGCCAACTTCCTCGTTCCCCGGCTTCGGATCCCCGGTGCCTTCGGCCTTCTTGCGCGGCTCCACGGGTCGAAGCTACCGGATGGCCCTCTCTGCCGCGAGAAGGCCTCTCGACCCCGGAAAACACCCAGTTTCATCCCCTTTATCCCTGAAACGAGACAATTCTTCGCTATTTTGGCTTGACTTCGGGGTGTTATAGGCCTTAGCTGGAGGCGATTCGAGTTCGACTCTCGCGGTGTCGGCAAGTTCGGACCGAGCCGCTGTGATCAGTCGAGTGACTGGGGTCGAGCCACGCGGCGCGATCCGCGTATAGGGGATCGCGTCAGGCGGAACGCGGATGCCCGCAGATGCGAACGAGCTCTATCGAACCCGGGATGTGGTCGAGAT